>URIJ01000045.1 GCA_900547835.1 uncultured Collinsella sp. | reverse complement strand
CCCTGCAGGACCTGCCGCAGCACACGGTGTAATGTGACCTGGTCGGCCGGGGCGGCAGCCGGACACTTTCTCTCGGAAACTGGGCTTCGCGAAGTTTTCCGAGAGAAAGGTCCGCCTCCCGCCCCGGCCTGCGGTGACTTGGCCGCACCGTGTGCTGCCGAAGGGGCTTTGTGCGATGACTAGGGCTGAATAGAAAATGAGTGTGGGCGCCGTCGTTCGTTTGAACGACGGCGCCCACGTTTTGGATTTATTGGGCTGTGGCGGTGAAGGTTGTTTTGTCGGCGGCGATGTGCACGTGCAGCTTTGCCTGACCGTCGCAGCTGATGAGCACGCCTACCTCGAACGGGGTTCCCGTCTTGTCGTAGGTCGAACGCACGATGCGCATCGCCGCCTTACCGGTGTTCTGTCCCAAAAGACGCGCCTCATGCTTGTCGAGGTTGACCGTCTCGTAGACGGCATCGACGCTTGCGGGCAGGATGCCGGTCTTTTCCGCGATGTAGGCGTAGAGCGAGCCATCCACGTCTTTGCGCGTGAGCTCGGGGCAAAGTGACACGGGGATATAGACGTAGTTGAGCTCCATGGGTTTGTCGTTGGCGAGACGCAGGCGGCGAATCTCCCAGACGGGTGTCCCTTCGGGCACTTTGAGCCCGGAGGCGATGCCGCGGACGGCCGGTATGCTTGAAAAGGCGAGAATCTGCGAGCTCGGAACCCGTCCCGCTTCGCGCATCCGCGCGCTGAAATTCAGGGCCAGGTCGATGCCGGGTGCTGAAGTTTGGGGCTTGATGAACGTGCCCTGGCCGCGCTTGCGCACCACGCGCCCCTCGATGACGAGATCTTGGAAGCAACGGCGCACGGTCGCGCGCGATAACTCCAGCCGCTCACAGATTTCGAGCTCGCGTGGCAGCGGCGTCTTGGTGTCGAACGCCTGGCTGGCGATAAGCAGAGCGATTCGATGTTTAAGCTGGACATAGAGCGGCGTATCACCGCTGCGGTCGAAGGGTTCGGAGGCGAGAAACGAGATCATATCCATGGGGTACCTCCATGTCGTGGGCGTACGTGACATGGTCTGACACTGCGGGGCAAACCGGAGATGCCAGGCCCGATTCTTGCTGGTATGTATGGTGCATAAGGAACATAAAACATTTATCAGGCAATCTACCTGCTATTTTAAAAATAATTAGAAGAAAAAATAATTTAGGCACAAAAATAGTGCTACCGTTAACCGATGAATAGTTGCCGTTCGCAACTATTTTCTTGTACCGAACATGCCCCGGCGCAACAATAATCTCAGCAAAAAGCAAAGCCGTGCGACACACGGCAGGTCGAGAGGAGACCGCATGCGGTATCTGGTAATGGTCAGTCACGGAACGCTCGCTCCCGGACTGCACAGTGTCCTCAAGATGCTCGGCAATGACGCCCCGAACATCTTGTCGACGAGTCTCGTGGACGGCATGGGCGCTGACGAGTATGTCGAGAACGTCAAGGCGATGCTCGCTCCCGTTACCGCCGATGACGAGGTTGTCCTGCTTGGTGACATCCTGGGCGGATCGCCGCTCACCAATGCCATGAACACGCTGGCCGAGAAGGGTTTGCTCGCCCACACCATTGCCTTCGGCGGTATGAATCTGCCCATGGCTATGACCGCCATGATGGGGCTTGCCACCATGGACCTGGATTCCCTCAAGCAGATGATGCTGCAGGAGGGCAAGAACGGTATGTCCGAGCTCGTTGTCCCGACCGATGACGCCGACGACGAGGACGACGACATCTAGGCAGCGCATCCGCCCAAATTTTCGTGATGGAGCGGGGGTTAAGAGGAAAGACCCCCGGTGATAAAGAAAGGGAGAACGCATGATTTCGTTCATCCGTATTGATGACCGTATGATCCATGGACAGACCGTTACCCGTTGGGCCCTCGATTATCCCTGCGACGGTCTTATCGCCGTCAACGACGCTGCAGCGTCCAACCCCGTGCTCAAGGAGGCCTACAAGAGTGCCTCGGGCAAGAAGACGTTCGTGTGGACCAAGGAGCACTTCAAGGAGGTCTCCGAGAAGGTTCTCAAGTCCGACACCAAGTACTTCCTGATCACCAAGAACCCGCTCGACATGAAGGAACTTCTCGTCGATTTTGGCTTTAAGCCCGGCATGGACCGCATCATCGTCGGTCCCTGCAACGATCGTCCCGGCACCACCAAGCTTGGCAACAACCAGTCGATCACGCAGGAAGAGGCCCAGGCGCTCGAGGATCTCACCAACGCCGGTTACACGGTCGAGTTCGCCCTTATCAAGGAGAAGTCCATCGGTGAGTGGCCCAAGTTCCGCGGTCAGTTTGGCTTCTAGTTAGGTGCCAGCCGCATTTTGGTATCTACAGCCCTTGGTGAAAGGGGCTGAGGAATAAAGAAAGGGGAAAGCATGGCAATCAATGCATTCCAAGCCGCGCTGTTCGGCCTGTTCGCCTGCCTGGCATGGGCGGCACGACGATCGGCAACTACACTCTGGGTCGTCCTCTGGTCGCCGGCCTCATCGTCGGCATCATCATGGGCGATATGCAGACGGGTATCCTCGTCGGCGCTGCCATCCAGGTTGTCTACATCGCTCTCGTGACCCCCGGCGGAACCGTCTCCGCCGACGTCCGCGCCGTGTCCTATATCGGCATCCCGCTGGCGATCCTTGCCATCAAGAACTCGGGCATCGATCCCGCCTCCGCTGAGGCTGCCGGCATGGCCGCATCCCTCGGTGCCGCCGTCGGCACGCTCGGCACTGTGCTCTTCTATGGCACCGCCACCATCAACCTGGTGTGGCAGGGCATGGGCTGGAAGTGGCTCGAGAAGGGCGATCTCCACAAGCTCTACCTGGTCAACAACGTTCTGCCTTGGATCGGTCACATCGTCTGCTCGTTCCTCCCGACGTTCATTATCACCATGGGCGGCACCGCCATGGTCGACCTCATGAAGACCTACATGCCCATGGACGGCATCGCGATGAAGACGCTGTTTACCGTCGGCTCGCTGCTGCCTACCGTCGGTATCGCCATCCTGCTCAAGCAGGTCATCTCTAAGCCCACGGACTTCCTGACGTTCTTCTTCGGCTTCACCCTGTCCGCTGTTATGGGCTGCAACCTGATCGCCGCTGCCGGCATCGGCTGCTTCTTCGCCCTGATCAACTATGAGATCGCTTCGCTCAAGATCGACCTCGCAAACGCTCCCAAGGCAGCTATCGCCTCGGGCTCAGATGATGAGGAAGAGGAGGACATCTAATGGCAGAGAAGAAAAAGCTCTCTAAGAAAACGCTTGCCAAGTCGTTCCGTAACTGGTCCTATGGCAACCTGACCTGCTTCTCGCAGGAGCACATGCAGACCTTCGGTTACCTGTGCGCCATGCTTCCGATTGTCGAGGAGCTCTACGACACGCCCGAGGAGCAGAAGCAGGCCCTCCAGACCTACTCCGCGTTCTTCAACACCGAGCCGCAGATCGGCACCATGATTGTCGGCGTCACCGCCGGCCTCGAGGAGGCTCGCGAAAACGGCGAGGCCATCGACGACGACGCCATCAACGGCATCCGCGCCGGCCTCATGGGCCCGCTCGCCGGCCTTGGCGACTCGCTGATCGTCGGTACCCTGATCCCGATCCTGCTCGGTATTGCCCTCGGTCTCTCGACCGGCGGCTCCCCGCTCGGCGCCATCTTCTATATTGTCGTGTGGAACATGCTCATGTTCCTTGGCATGCGCTTTGCCTACAACCAGGGCTATGAGCTCGGCGGCAAGGCGGTCGAGGCCCTCGTCGGCCCCAAGGCCAAGGCTCTGCGTGATTCCATCGTGATGGTCGGTACCATGGTCATCGGTGCAGTCGGTGCTACCTGGGTCTCCATCACCTGCAGCCCCAACCTGGTGCTGCCCGGTGGCGGTAAGTTCCAGGACACGCTCGATGGCATCTATCCGCACCTGCTGCCGATGATCTTCATCATCTTCTGCTGGTACATGATGACCAAGAAGAAGGTCAACCCCATCGTTATGATGCTGATCCTCGTTGTGATCGCATTTGTGGGCGTTCTCATTGGCTTCTTCGACCCGGCACTGAGCTACTAGTCATCATCCCCTGGCCCCCTGTAAGGCCGTGCGGCCTCAACCGCACGGCCTTCTGATTTTGCGCCGCCCTTCAAGGGCAATATGGCCAGCGACCTCCATCGCCTACACGACACCCGCTATATTGCTCTTGAAAGATGACGTATTCGACAAACGATGCACTTGCGCATGATGCACACTTTGCACGAGGAGGACCATATGCACGAGAAACATGGACACGACCTTTCGCGCGACGACTTGATTCGCGAGGCAAAGATGCAGACCGATGCTATTCAGCGGCTCAATGTTTGGCTGCGCCTGGGCTATTCGCTCGTGGCGATTGGCTTTTTGATGGGGATGTGGGGTATGCAGGGCGGCCCCGGCTGGGGTGTCCCCGTGGGCATCGTGTGCCTGGTGGTGGGCACTCCGCTTTCGATCGTGCTTAAGGTCGGCACGACCAACGCCAAAAAGAATGTCGAGCGCATGCTCGAGGCCGCTGGTGTCGACGTTGAGGAGCTTATGCGACGCAAGAAGGACGAGCAATAGACTTCCGCGTTGGGGTATCATAAATAATTGTTGCGAATGTTAACTAATGTACGGCAAATGACGGTTTTATGGCCCTTCTAGAGTTGCAAAGGACAATATCCCCAGTGGATTACGATGACGTCGCTCGAAAACTGATTGTGTACTCACGTTCCCTTGCCAAGGGATCCTTGAGTGCTGCCGGCGGCGCCAGTGTGGGCGAGGCACCGGTTTTACAGTATCTATCGGGTATTGACGGTGATGTCATTCCCTCCGAGATTGCCAAGAAGCTGAAATTCTCCCGTGCGCGCATGTCGCATATCTTGGATTCACTCGAGAGTAAGGGTTACGTTCAGCGCAGGACTGATCCAAACGATCGTCGGCGTGTGCTGGTGAGCATTACCGAGGAAGGCCGTGATTTCGCGGCGAAAAAAAATGCCGAGAGTGTGGCATCGCTCTCGAAACAACTCTCAGCGCTCGGCGAGCACGATGCCCAGGAGCTCGTGCGCATCCTGAATAAAGCTTACAGCCTTACCTATGATGCCGACGACTACCTGGACAATCTATAAGGATAAAGACAGACATTTAGGTGCATCTTGAAATGCACCCGGGACAGTTGTGCCCATCAGCCACCGTCAACATCTCATTCCAAACCAAATCAGCCAACGTACGTCATGGCAATCCCCGGTAGGTTGCAGGATGGCGGCTGAGCCTTTCCCTCGGGAAACTTCGCGAAGCCCAGTTCCCGAGGGAAAGGTATGGTCTGTGTAATACCAGACAAACAGTACATTTTTGCTAGATTGGTATTTGACTGAAGAACCAATTGGTATGGCTTATTAAGCCCACCTTGCCGTTGACGCTTATTTTGCTGCCGCTGGGAGAATTCCGAACTTGGGTGCGCAAGTGCTCCCATATATTGATATGACCTAGTAGGTGGCTATCTGGTTACTACCAGTTGGCCCCTTGGTAACGGGTGGCCCCCATTGTGCGGAATGTACCGAACATCTCCGTTTGATACGTTTTCCCATGCTGCCGGGGGGCGTCCTCGGCACCTCAGCATGTCGGAAGAAAGGAGACCAGATGCGCAGGAATTCCATTTTTACGAAACGGTGGGTGAAGGGAAGCGCGGTCCTCGTTGCCACTGCAGCGACGCTCGTGTTTGCCAATCCCCAGCAGGCGATTGCCACGCCACTCAAGGGCGTCGACTCGGCGACCGTGTCCCAGTCTGCCTCGAATGTCGTCGACATCGATTTCGCTGACGGCATCAAGGGCCGTATTACGTTCCTCGAGGACGGTATTTTCCGTTATAACGTCGACCCCAAGGGTGAGTTTTCCGAGTACGCCACGCCGCGTAGTAAGTCCCACACGGCTAAGATCCAGGCTCAGCCCGATACCTCGGACACCTACAGCAAGCCGAGTGCGACGGTTGCCGACAAGGGCGACACTATCGAGATCACCGGCGGAAAGGCGACCGTGATCCTGGACAAGGCGACTGGCAAGATGAGTATCAAGTCAGGCGACCGTGTCGTGGTTTCCGAGTCCGCGTCCCTCGACCTTGATAAGAAGGGTACCGTCCAGACGCTCGCCAAGGAGAAGTCCGAGAACTTCTTTGGCGGCGGCACCCAGAACGGACGCTTCCTGCACACCAACCAGACCATCGCCATCTCCAACACGAACAACTGGACCGATGGCGGCGTTGCCTCGCCCAACCCGTTTTATTGGACGAGTGACGGCTACGGCGTACTCCGAAACACGTTTGCAGAGGGTTCCTACGACTTCGGTTCCACGGACTCATCGACGGTCACGACTTTGCACAGCGAGAATGAGTTTGATGCCTACTACTTCGTGGCGACCAACGAGGGCGCTTCGAACGTGGCAACCGAGATGCTGCAGGACTACTACAAGGTGACCGGTAACCCGGTACTGCTGCCCGAGTACGGGTTCTACCTTGGTCATCTTAATGCCTATAACCGTGATGGCTGGTCAACGACCTCGGGTCAAAAGAAGTGGGAGACCAAGGGCAGCAAGTCCTCGAGCGAGAAGGGCGACGTTAAGTACGAGTCTGGCATGTCGACGGGCTACAAGCTCGACGGCACACTTGCGGCCGAGACGCTCAACGGTGAGGGCCCTACGGTTGATACCGAGAACATGAAAGCGACCGATTTCGACCGCCAGTTCTCTGCTCGTCAGGTTATCGATGACTACGAGGACAACGACATGCCGCTCGGCTGGTTCCTGCCGAACGACGGTTACGGCGCCGGCTATGGCCAGAACGGTTACTACAAGACCGGCGGCGTCAACTCCGACGGAGCGAGCTCGGCCGACCGTCTTAACGCTGTGCGTGCCAATGTCGACAACCTTAAGAAGTTCACCGAGTATGCCAACTCCAAGGGTGTGAGCACGGGCTTGTGGACCCAGTCCAACCTTGAGCCCGACAGCAACCCTGAGACCCCGTGGCATCTGCTTCGCGACTTCGACGCCGAGGTCAAGACGGGAGGCATCACTACCCTTAAGACCGACGTTGCCTGGGTTGGATCTGGCTACTCCTTTGGTCTTAATGGCATCAAGACAGCTTATGACACGGTGACGACCGGCGCTAACAAGCGCCCCAACATCATCACGCTCGATGGTTGGGCCGGCACGCAGCGCTTTGGTGGCATTTGGACCGGCGACCAGTATGGCGGTAACTGGGAGTACATTCGCTTCCATATCCCCACGTATATCGGTCAGAGTCTTTCGGGCAACCCCAACATCGGCTCCGACATGGATGGCATCTTTGGCGGCGACCCCATCATCTCTGCGCGTGACTACCAGTGGAAGACGTTCACGCCCTCTATGCTTGACATGGACGGTTGGGGCACCTACCGTAAATCGCCCATGACGCACGGCGATCCCTACACAGGCATCTCGCGCTTCTACCTCAAGCTCAAGGCGCAGCTCATGCCCTATATCTACACGAGCGCGGCCTCGGCGGCCAACATCGACACGGGTAACGGCGATGCCGGCCTGCCCATGATCCGCGCCATGCTGCTTTCCGACAACTCCGAGTACGCCGCAAGCACTTCGACGCAGTACCAGTATATGTTCGGTGAGAACTTCCTAGTGGCACCGGTGTATCAGGATACCCAGGCAGACGAGAACGGCAACGACATTCGCAATGGGATTTACCTCCCCAACTACGGCACCGACGAGAATCCCACCATCTGGATCGATTACTTCTCGGGTAAGCAGTATCGCGGCGGCCAGGTTCTCAACAACTACGAGGCTCCGCTTTGGAAGCTGCCGCTGTTTGTGAAGGCCAACGCTATCGTGCCGATGTACGCCGAGAACAACAACCCCGAGGCCGTGAGCGACACCAACACCAAGGGTACCGACCGCAGCCAGCGTATCGTCGAGTTCTTCGCCACCGAGGGCGACGGCACCTTTACGCAGTACGAGGACGACGGCTCCTCCATCGAGAACAACACGACTGAGGACGATTCCTACGGCACGATCGACAATATCTCCTACGGTGAGCATGTGAGCACCGTCTACAGCTCCAAGGCCGCAGGCGGCACCGCGACCTTTACCGCCGAGGCCTCGCAGGGCGGCTACAACGGCTACGACTCCAACCGCACCACGACCTTCGTGGCCAATGTGTCCGCCAAGCCCACGAGCGTTGTCGCCAAGAACGGCGGATCCGCACTCAACGTGGTTGAGGTCGACTCGCAGGAGACCTTTGACGCCGCGACCCCCGAGGCCGGCCAGGCGGTCTACTTCTACAGCGAGACCCCCAACCTCAACCACTACGGCAGCGATGCGGACGGCACCGAGGCCGAGCAGGGCGAGAGCTTCAACAACACCAAGATCACCACGAACCCCAAGGTCTACGTCAAGTTCGCGAAGACCGATGTTGCTGCAGCGGCGCAGACGCTTGAGCTGGGCGGTTTCGTGAACGCCGACGCCACGCTCACAGCCGATCGCCTCAACGAGAACCTCTCCGCACCCACGAACCTTGCTGCCCCCGAGGACGCCACGACCCCAACGAGCATCAAGCTCACCTGGGGAAAGGTCGATGGTGCTACCTCCTACGACCTTAAGGTCGACGGCACTGTGTTTGCCGTGGGTGATGCGGCCGAGTTCACGCACACCGACCTCGCCTACAATAGCAAGCACACCTACCAGATTCGTTCGCGCAACGCCGAAGGTTACTCCGCCTGGAGCGATGTGCTCGAGGCGAACTCCGCACTCGATCCGTGGCGGAACGTCCCCGACGCCGAGGAAATCACCTGGGAGGGCTCACTTTACGGCAGCCATAAGGCCGAGCTCGCCTTCGACCATGAGTTCCAGTCGGGCGACGGCGGTTTCCACTCCGGTGGCAACGATCTGGGCAAGGCGCTTACCGTTGACTATGGACGCGCTTACAAGCTCGATAAGCTCGAGTACTATCCGCGCGATGACGCCGGCAACGGCACCGTGACCAAGATGCGTGTTGAGACGAGTCTCGATGGCGTCCACTGGACGAGCCAGGAGGTCGATTGGGCACGTTCCGCTGATTGTAAGACGGTAGCGTTTGACGGCACCGTGGCCGCCCGTTACGTGCGCATGACACCGCTCGCCTCGGTCGGCAATTTCTTCTCCGCGTCCGAGATTGCCATCTACAAGACCGACGGCACGGATGGCTTCGCCGTGGGCTCCAACCTCAACAAGGCCACGATCTCCGACGGAGACTACTCCAACATGAAGAACTATCTGGGCCTCGAGAATCGCGAGCCCGATACCCCGACGTTCGGTTCGCAGATCCGCGACCACTTCGCCGACCTCAACGATAACGGCGTTTACGACGTCTACGATTACTCGTTCACCATGGCGGGTCTTGACGGCGGCACTAAACAAAAGGGCAAGGTCGCAGGTTCGCTCGCGGTGATTCCGAGCAAGACCGAGGTCGAGGCCGGTGATGAGATCACCGTTGATGTCTATGCGGCCGACGCCAAGAACGTCAACGCCCTGGGCGCCCTCGTCAACTTCAAGAGCGACCAGTTCGAGTTTGTGTCCGAGAGCATCGCGCAGGACGGCTCGACTGCCGGCATGGAGAACCTGTCTCGCGAGAAGGTCCAGTTCGTGGACGGAACGCAGACTATCAATCTCGCCTTTGCCAACCGCGGCGATGGCAAGCTCTACAACGGTACTGGCGCGGTGGCGAGTTTCAAGCTCAAGGCCAAGACCGCCGGAAAGGTCGAACTGCCCTCGACATCTTGGCTTATCGGCCCGGCATGCGACGCACTTGAGTTTGCGAGCGACGGCACGGTGACGATGCCGGACGTTCCTCAGCCAACGGTCGCCGAGTACGCCCAGGATGCCTTCAACATCACGATGACCAACGATGAGCTCACGACCGACGACGGGACCAACGTCGAGAAACTTATCCAGCAGAAGAGCTATAACGCGCTGTTCGATAATAACGAGGGCGACAACGGCTTTGAGTTCCTGTGGAACTGGAGTGGCAACTGGGACAGCGAGGGTAAGCTACCGAGTTACGTGAAGCTTCCCACCACGATGACATTCGCATTTAAGACGCCGTCGAAACTCGATAGCGTCGAGGTCGTTAACCGCAACGGCGGCAACGGAACCGTACAGAAGATCAAGGCCGTCGTGACGTTCGAGGATGGCTCGATCCAAGAGTTCGCGGGCGGGGAGTACGATTCCTTCCTGGCTCGCTACGCCTTTGACCTCTCTGCCGAGAACAAGGGCAAGAAGGTGACTAAGGTCGAGGTCACGCCGCTTGAGGCATCGGGTGACCAGATGCTCACACTGCGTGAGGTCAACTTCAACTACACGCAGGGTGTCGAGGCCATCGAGGGTGTCGAGCTAGGCAAGAACCAGACCGAGTTCTTTGAAGGCGACATTACGCCCGTCGACGCCAAGGCTACGCCTGAGAGCGCTGGCTACCCCTATGTGACGGTCGAGAGCTCCGACCCCTCTGTGGTAAGCGTCTCCGCTGTTCAGGCTGGCGATAGCGTGAGCTACTACCTGCGTGCCAACAAGGCCGGCAAGGCAAAGATCACGGTGGCGTCGGTACTCGACCCCTCCAAGACCGCATCCTATGAGGTCGAGGTCAAGGCTGGTGTCGATACCTCTGCGCTCGTGGCAGCGCTTTCCAAGGCCGCGGGCTACAGCGAGTCCGTCTACACCAAGGATTCCTATGCAGCTCTCACCACTGCGGTCGAGGCGGCTCGGAAGCTCCTCGACAGCGGCCAGGGCAGCTATAGCAAGAAGGATGTCGCAGACGCCACTGCCAAGATCGAGAAGTCAATCGACGGCCTCAAGATGCGCCCTGTCGATGAGAAGATCCTCATCAACACGCCCGAGAACCGCAAGAACGTCAAGGTGGCCGACTTCTCGAGTGAGGCCGACTACGAGGGCAGCAACGCCGTCAACGCTCTCGACGGCGACGAGCGGACGCTTTGGCACAGCGACTGGGCCCATGGGACCGGTATGCCCCAGTATCTGAGTGTCGACCTGGGCCGCGACTACGATCTCACCGACGTTACATTCCTGCCGCGCCAGGACGGCGGCACTAACGGCGATATCTTCGAGGCCGAGATACTGGTCTCCGACACTGCCGACGGTTATGAGATGGGCACCGCCGCGTCGATGGGTACGTTCGCCTTCGACAACGACGGCCGCGTGCTCACCGACCGTGGCGACTGGAAGCAGATGAGCTTTGGCGCCGCGCGCGGTCGCTACGTGACCGTCAAGGTGATTCACGCCGGCGGTGGCGACGTTGATGCCTACTGCAGCATGGCGGAGCTCAAGTTCTACGGTACGGCCGTCCCCGATCCGGTGGCGAAGGATGATCTCGCTACCGCGATCGAAAAGGTTGATGCCGAGGTTGCTGCCGGCGACCTCAAGGCCGGTGACTACACCGAGGCCTCCTGGACGGCGCTCGAGAACGCCCTGGCGAGCGCCCGCGCCATCTTGAGCGATGAGGACGCCACGCAGGACGAGGTCGACCAGGCGCTCAGGGCGCTCGAGAGCGCCCGCGGCGCGCTCGAGAAGACCCCGGTGGTCCCGGTCGAGAATCCGACTAAGAAGCAGCTCAAGGCCCTGGTCAAGCAGGCGAAGGAGACTGACACCAGGGGCAAGACGGACGAGTCTGTCAAGGCCCTGACGGATGCCATTACCTACGCCGAGGACGTCTTGGGTGATGAGAATGCTTCCGACACCCAGCTCCAGGCGGCCTATGACCAGCTCAAGCTGGCCATTGAGAGCCTCAGGGATGCCGACTCCGGCAACCAGGGCGGCTCGGGCAACCAGGGTTCCGGCAATGGCTCGAACGGCGGCAACCAGGCGGGCAAGCCCGCAGGCGACAAGGCCCAGGGCAGCAAGAAGAACGGTTCGGCGATCCCCAATACCGGCGACCAGACGGCGGCGACCGTCGTGACCGTCGGTGGTCTCGGCGCCATCATCGCCGCGATCGGCGCTTTCTTCCATCGTCGCAGCAAGGCCAAGTAGCCCCAGCAACAGCTAAGCAAGCGTGCCCGCCGTCCCACCCAAGGACGGTGGGCATGCTTTTTGAATGTAGGCGGAAAGCTCCGACCCTTCGGCCTTAATCTCGCAAAGCATTCCGTCTCTCACCGAACACATCGGCATCGGTGGCTATACTTGAATTATTTGCAGTTAAGGGTCGCGGATTCGCTGCGTCACCGCTCTCAACAGGAGGTCTTTGTTTATGGCAGATCAGAAGCCGGTTGTCGGGATCATCATGGGCTCCAAGTCCGATCTGGGCGTTATGGAAGGTTGCACCGCCGAGCTCGAGGCACTTGGTGTGCCCTATGAGCTCGTCATTGCGAGCGCGCACCGCACGCCGGCGAAGGTCCACGAGTGGGCTTCGACTGCCGCCGATCGCGGTATCAAAGTGATTATCGCCGCCGCCGGCAAGGCCGCTCACTTGGGTGGTGTCGTGGCTGCCTTTACGCCGCTGCCGGTTATCGGCGTGCCTATGAAGACGAGTGACCTGGGCGGTATGGACTCGCTGCTGTCGATGGTGCAGATGCCTTCGGGCGTGCCCGTGGCCTGCGTTGCCATCAACGGTGCCAAGAACGCCGCCATCTATGCCACACAGATTCTGGGTGCTTGCGACCCCGAGTACCGCAAGGTTATCGAGAAGATGAAGCAGGAGATGGC
>URIJ01000044.1 GCA_900547835.1 uncultured Collinsella sp. | reverse complement strand
ACAGACAAAGGATGTGCCTATGAACGCCCCCGTTGCCAAGACCTGTCGGCAGCGCCGCCTATTCGCGCGATTCGCTTCCGTCTGCGCACTCGTCGCGCTTGCGTTGTTGCTGCTGCCTGCCGCCGCACACGCCGACGGCTACTCCATGAGCCAAACCTACATCGGCGCCACGGTCGAGGCCGATGGTTCGTTGACCGTTGTCGAGGGACGCCAGTTCGATTTCGATGACGACATCAACGGCGTGTTTTGGGAGATCAATGCGGGCACCAACCAGCAGGGCGGCGCGGCGGGTGTCGACGTGCTGAGCGTCGAGGAAGAGGACACCGCGTTCAACAAAGTCGATAGCGCAAACAAGGGTGACTCTGGCGTCTACACGGTCGAGCAGTCCGACGGCGGCGTAAAGATCAAGGTTTTCAGCCCCCACGAGAGCGGCGATAGCGTGATCTATTACGTGAGCTACACCATGACCGGTGCGGTCATGAACTGGTCCGATACCGCCGAGCTCTACTGGAAGTTTGTGGGCGACGGCTGGTCGGCGGATTCCGATGACGTCGAGATGGAGCTCTACTTCGCAAATGCCGCCACCGGGACCCCGGCGACCAAGGGCGACAACTTCCGCGCATGGGGTCACGGTCCGCTGACGGGCGACGTGTCGCTCGACGCGGACGAGCCTATGGTCACCTATACCATTCCCTGCGTGCATCAGGGCGAGTTCGCCGAGGCACGTGTGGTCTTTCCAAGCGATTGGGTACCGCAGCTTGCCGCCTCGAGCGAGGAACGCCTGCCGACGATCCTAAGCGAGGAGAAAGCCTGGGCCGAGGAGGCCAATGCCCGCCGTGCCCATGCGCGCATGATCGCCAACGTGCTTGCCGTGGTGAGTGTTGTCGCGGCGGTGGCCTTTACCGGCACAATCGTCGTGCTCAAGCTGCGTAAGCCCAAGCCCAAGCCGCTTTTCCAGGACGAATATTTCCGCGATGTGCCTTCGGCCGACCATCCCGCCGTGCTTTCGGCCCTCATGAGCTGGAATGAGGTGCCCGATCAGGCATATATCGCCACGCTCATGAAGCTCACTGACGACCGTGTGATCAAGCTGGAGCAGGCGACCGTGACCAAGGCCAAGAAGGGTCTGTTGGGGCGTGAAAAAGAAGAGCAGACGTATCGCGTGACGGTGAGTGATGCGGGCTGGAAGTCGGCCAAGGGCATTGACCACATGGTGCTCAAGGTCTTCTTTGCCGGTGCTAAGCCTGACGAGAACGGCGATCGCTCGCGCACGTTCGACGAGCTGCAGCACTACGTCAAGCAGCACGCTACGCCCGTGGGCGACAAGCTCGAGGACTATCAGAACACCGTTAAGGGCAAGCTGGCCGATAGCGAGTACGTTGCCTCGGACGGCATTGTTGCAATGGTGTTTTGCCTGGTTCTTGGTATCCTGATTGCCTTTGTTCCCGTGGGATCCATCTTCTTTACCGATGGCGCGCAGGCGAACATTACCGCCGCGGTTATCTCGGTGCCGATTGTGCTGGTGGGTATCGGCGTGGGCCTTACGTTCCGCCGCTTTACGCCGGAGGGCGCCGAGGTGGCGGCTCGCTGCAAGGCACTTAAGCATTGGCTCGAGGACTTCACTCGTCTAAAGGAAGCCGTCCCCGGCGATCTGGTGCTGTGGAACAAGCTGCTGGTGATGGGCGTTGCCCTAGGCGTTTCGAAAGAAGTGCTGCGACAGCTGGCCGAGGCCGTGCCGCCCGAGGTGCGCGAGGCCGACGGCTTCTATGACAATTATCCCTGCTACTGGTGGTACTACCATCATTACGGTATCGAGTCTCCGCTCGATTCGTTCGATGACGTGTATCACGAGAGCATCCGTGAGCTGGCGTCGAGTTCCGATAGCTCGAACGGCGGCGGTGGTGGCGGCTTCTCGGGCGGCGGCGGAGGCGGCGTCGGCGGAGGCGGCGGCGGAACGTTCTAGCGAGTTCTGATTTTTGGGATGGATCTTCTCCGGCGACTGCCGACGGATCCATCCCATTTTTATGCGCTACCTACGAAGACTGTCCCCAACGACTAGTCACTGGGAACGTTCCTAAATGACTAGGTATGGCTGCCGGGTTTAGGCTGTTAGATCGAGTTCGTAGAGGAAGCTTTCGCGCGGCATGTCGTGACGGCGCTCTTCGCGGTTGGCGCGGTGCGTGGCCGTGCGCTTAAAGCCGTGCAGCTCGTAGAACTTCCACGAGCAGTTGGAGTCGGTGTACAGGTGCGCCCTCGTCGCTCCAAGCGAGGACAGGTGCGAGACCGCGGCATCGAGCAGAACCGTGCCAACGCCCAGGCCATGGACATCGCGATCCACGGCAAGCAGCGTGACCTCGTTGTCGTGCGGCAACGGGCTGCTCTCGAGCAGGCGGTTGTTGGTTCGGATGGTTGCGCGCACAAACGAGAGATACTCGGCGCAGGCATCGGGCTCCAGCTCACGCATCTGCGATAGCAGCGCGCGTTCGGTATCCATCCAATGCTCGTTGATAGTGGCGCTGGAGCTCTGTCCCGCACGCGCGAGCGAAATGCCACGCGCCTGACCGTCGATTACGGCAACCTGTGAAAACGTCGACGACGAAAGGCAATAGGCGAGGTCGCACGCGGCCTCAAGGCGGTTGTACTCATCGTTATCCGAATTGTTATGCCAAAGCTGCTGCAGAATCAGCGCGATGGCGTCGAAGTCTTCGGTATCAAACGGTCGGTAGAGAACCCGCGAGACCATGGTGCCTCTTTCTTTTGCGGATGCATATCGAGCACAGTTCTACCACGCCATTGGCATCAAATTATGGTGCCCCTGTGTTCCATGAACTCACCGTGCCCAGTGCCGTGCCCATCCCCTCCGCTCGCAAACTTTTTCTGCACATGCGCCCGTTGCGGGGTGCATCGATGCGCTCGATGCGCTACATTGAATCAGTATTTTCAATGCCGCTGCGCGAGCGCTGCAGATCGACGTATCACCGACTCACAGAGCACGGCGGCGTACCAGACAGGAGGACTGCATGGGATCTGATGTGAAGATCGCACGCGCGTTGATCTCGGTTACCGATAAGACGGGCGTCGTCGATTTCGCACGGACGCTGGTTGACGACTTTGGCGTCGAGATCATCTCTACGGGCGGCACGGCTCGTGCCATCGAGGACGCGGGCGTTCCCGTAACCCCCATCGAGGAGTTCACGGGCTACCCCGAGATGATGGACGGCCGCGTTAAGACCCTGCACCCCAAGGTTCACGGCGCGCTGCTGGCCCGCCGCGATTCCGAGCAGCACATGCAGGAGGCCGCTCAGCACGGCATTAAGCTGATCGACCTGGTCGTCGTCAACCTGTACGAGTTCGAGAAGACCGTCGCCAACCCCGAGGTCACCTTCGCGGACGCCATCGAGCACATCGACATCGGTGGTCCCTCCATGCTGCGCTCTGCTGCCAAGAACGCCACGAGCGTTACCGTCATTTCCGACCCGGCCGACTATGATGCCGTCCTGGCCGAGATGCGCGAGACCGGTGGCTGCACCACGCTTTCCACCCGTCGTCGCCTGCAGGTGAAGGTCTACCAGACCACCGCCGCCTACGACACGGCTATCTCCCGTTGGCTCGCCGCCCAGGCAAGCGACGTGGCGGACACCTCTGCCAAGCTCGAGATTTCGCTGGAGAAGGTCGACGACCTGCGCTATGGCGAGAATCCGCAGCAAAAGGCCACGGTCTATCGCTTTGCCGAGGGCTGCGAGAACACCGCGAGCTCTCAGTTCCCGCTCGTGGGCTCCGAGCAGATCCAGGGCAAGCCGCTCAGCTACAACAACTATCTGGATGCCGACGCCGCTTGGAACCTGGTCCGCGAGTTCGACGAGCCGGCCTGCGTGATCCTTAAGCATCAGAACCCCTGCGGTTCCGCCGTTGCCGAGGACATCACGGCTGCCTACGACCGTGCCTTTGCCTGCGATCCCAAGAGCGCCTTTGGTGGCATCATCGCCTGCAACCGCGAGGTCCCCTTTGAGCTGGTTGAGCACTTTGCCGATCAGAACAAGCAGTTCGTCGAGGTCATCATCGCCCCGGGCTACACCGACGAGGCGCTCGAGCGCATGGTCAAGCGCCCCAACCTGCGCGTGCTGGCTACCGGCGGCGTAGACCACGGCGCCCAGGTGGAGCTGCGCTCCATCGACGGCGGCATGCTGGTGCAGGAGGTCGACCACGTGACCGAGGATCCCGCGACCTTTACGTTCCCCACCGACCGCAAGCCCACCGACGCCGAGATGGCCGAGCTCGAGTTTGCCTGGAAGGTCTGCAAGGGCGTTAAGTCCAACGCCATCCTGGTCTCCAAGGGCAAGGCCGGCATTGGCATGGGCCCCGGTCAGCCCAACCGCGTTGACTCCGCGCTGCTTGCCTGCGAGCGCGCCGAGGACTTCTGCGAGCGCGAGGGCGTGGAGAAGGGCGGCTTTGCCTGTGCAAGCGACGCGTTCTTCCCGTTCCGCGACAACGTCGACGTGCTTGCCGCGCACGGCGTGACCTGCATCATCCAGCCCGGCGGCTCCAAGCGCGACGACGAGAGCATTCAGGCCTGCAACGAGCACGGCATTGCTATGGTCTTCACGGGCGCCCGCCACTTCCGCCACTAAGCAGGGAAGCGGCGCTGCGGCTTGCCCAGCCACCGCACCTTGCCGTTCATTCGTCGCCCGCGTACCCAAGTACGCGTCGCTCCTCTTTCACGGCAATCTGCGGCACCTGGGCAACCCTCGCCGACCTGTTAGGTTGACTGGGGAGGATGGGATGTTATCTCGTCCCTTGGACTGGCCTCGCTTCTAAAATAATCTCTGCAAAAGACGACCGCTCCGTTTGGAGGGCCGTCTTTTTGGTATAAGAGGACGGAATGACTAACACGAAAGGTACAACCATGCCCCAGATTGATGATGACGAGCTGTTTGGCAATACCGAGGATCAGCGTGCGTACGAGGACTTTTGCGCCAATCAGGAGGCGGTCGAGAAGTTTACGCTCGACAAGCCCGCGCTTGTCTGCCGTTGGCGCATGTCCAACAAAAAGGTGCCCATGCTCAACCGTCACATCCGCGCGCTGTCCGAGCGCCTGGTGCAGGGCGAGCCGCTTACCCATAACATGCTCAGCTGGGCAAAGCAGCACGTTGAGTGGTCACTTGCCGAGGGCGACTACACCGCACGCGACGGCGTGCTCATGCTGGTGATCGACGTTAACGGCAATGCCGCCATGACGGTGGGGGAGTACGAGCCGCTGGCCGACACGTCGGCCAAGGCGCTGCGTGCCCGTTCTGCCGAGGCTCGCTCCGAAGCCGACGAGACCGGCGTGGCGCCCGAGCTGCTCGCCGCCGTCAACAACGGCGAGCTTGCCTTTGTGGCACCGGCGGACGAGTGCCTGTGCGGCACGGCAACGCTCATCGAACAGTTGGCCCAGACCAAGGGCATCCCAGTCACGCGCGTAGACATTCCCGCGCAGCTCAAGGGTGCCTTGTTCCTGGTGAGCGACGAGCACGGCGTGGTCCCCGCAACCGAGGCCGACGCCGCGGAGGCCGACGCCGCCACGGTCGCCTTCTTTGCCGGCGGCTACGAAAAGCTCCGTGCCCGCCGCTAAATGATGTTTCTGGGACGGGGATTAAAAACTCATTTAATTCCCGTGCCCGTTGCGAGCGAGGGGCAAGCCCCTGCCGCTCGCGAACAGTTCTGTCACCTTGGTGACGCGCAAGGCGCGCACCTGCGGCTCCGCAGCCATAATGGTGGCAAGACAACCAAGGGGGGAGCGGAATCCATGGCGCTGATCTATATCGTTGAGGACGACGAGCCCATTCGCCGCGAGCTTGCCGACATCCTTGTCCGTGCAGGTTTTGAGGTCGAGGCCTGCGAATTGTTCGAGCATGTCTCGCGCGATATTCTCGCTGCCGCGTCCGACCTGGTACTGCTCGACCTCACGCTTCCCGTCAAAGACGGCCAGCATATCTGCCACGAAGTCCGCCGCGAATCCGAGGTCCCCATCATCGTTCTCACGTCGCGCACGACCGAGATCGACGAGGTCATGGCCATGACACTCGGTGCGGACGACTTTATCTCCAAGCCCTATAGCGCGCGCGTGCTCGTGGCACGCATCAACGCGCTGCTGCGCCGCACCACAGCGGCAGGCGAACGCAGCACCATGGTCCACAAGGGGCTGGAGCTTGACCTTGCCCGCTCCACGGTCACCAATACGGCAACCGGCGACAGTACCGAGCTCACCAAAAACGAGCTGCGCATCCTTTCGCTGCTCCTGGGTCGCGCGGGCAAAATCGTCTCGCGCTCGGCCATCATGCAGGACCTGTGGGATTCCGATGCCTTCGTGGACGACAACACGCTCACCGTCAACATCAACCGCCTGCGTGCGACGCTCGACAAGATCGGCATCAAGGGATACCTCACCACGCACCGCGGCCAAGGCTATTCGGTTTAGGACCCGGCCATGTCGTTTGGCAAGTTCTTTAAAGACGCTTTGCTGCCCGTCGTCGTGTGGACGTGCGGCGTGTTGCTGAGCTGCTTTGTGCTGACGGTCGCCGGTGCTCCCGCATCTATCGTGATCGTGGCAATCGGTGTGTCCTTTGCCTTTGGCATGCTGGGTATCGTGATCGAATATACGCGCCGTCGCCGCTTTCTGCGCCAGCTGGAGCGTGCGGCCGAGGAGCTGGAGAGTCCCGCGTGGGTGCAGGAGATGGTGCAATGCCCGACCTATGCCGAGGGCGAGCTCGAGTACGAGGTCTTGCGCCGGGTGGGCAAAGCTGCCTGCGACGAGGTTGCCGAAGGCCGTCGTCAGACCGATGACTATCGCGACTATATCGAGAGCTGGGTCCACGAGGCCAAACTGCCCCTGGCGGCGGCCCATCTAATTTTGGAAAACTTGGACGGCAGCGAAGACGACCTGTCGCGCGTGGATGACCTGGGCCGTGAGTTGGCTCGCGTGGAGCGCTATATCGACCAGGCGCTGTACTACGCGCGCTCGGAAGTCGTGGAGCGCGACTACCTGATTCGCCGCTGGGATCTTAAGACCTTGGTGACGGGCGCGATTAAGGCCAACGCGCGCGAGCTCATTGCGGCGCACGTGGCGCCGGTGTGCGAAAACCTCGACTTCGAGGTCTTTACCGACGAAAAGTGGCTCGAGTTTATCCTGGGCCAGCTCATTCAGAACAGCATTAAATATGCGCGCGAGGACGGCGCAAAGATCGTGTTTTCGGGCGCGTTGTTGGACGAAGGTCTGGCGAGCGAGCGCATTGAGCTTACCGTTGCCGATAACGGCTGCGGTGTGTGCGCGGCAGACCTGCCGCGTGTGTTCGAGAAGGGCTTTACCGGCGACAACGGCCGCACCACCAAGCGCGCAACGGGCATCGGCCTCTATCTGGTGGCGCGCCTGTGCTCCAAGATGGGCATCGACGTTACCGCAGCCTCCGACCCCGGCGAAGGCTTTGTCGTAACGTTCGCCTTCTCAACGAACAAGTTCCAATACTTTGAGTAAGCGCGCCCTGCTGTTTCTCTTTGGGTTATGTTCTCGAACGGGAACTTAGCAGAAGCAACTAACGCTATGTTCCCGTTCGAGAACATAGTCATGTGGCTCAAAGAATCGTCCAAACAAAAAACGTGCCGCCCCACCAAACAAAACGTGCCGCCCCAACCGGGGCGGCACGCCATCTTTTTATCAGCCAACTCGCTGAAGTAAGGCTGCGAAGGCCGCGGGGCCGGGAGGGGTTTCCTAAGGGCACATCCCGCAGCCGCAACGCGGCGAGGACGTGCCCGTGGGAACCCCGCAGGCCCCGCGGCCGGTGGGAGCAACGCTACTTCACGACCAGAATGTCGCAGTCCGTATTGCGCAGCAGGAACGTCGAAATCGAACCCAGCAGCGCATACTTGATCGAGGACAGGCCGCGGGCGCCGCAGAGCACCAGGTCGGGCTTAACCACGTCGAGCATCTCGTCCTTGAGCGTCTCGCGAATACGGCCGGCGCGAATCATGACCTCGACCTCGGGAATGTCGGGATTGGCCTTGGCCTCCTCGAGCTGCTTGGCGATGGAGTTCTTAAATGCCTCCTCTAGGCCGTTGACCAGATCGACCGGATAGGAACCGGCGCTCTCGAGCGCCGTGGAGTCGATAACGTGGCCGATGATTAGCTTGGCGCCGTTGTTCGCGGCGACCTTGATGGCGCGTGCGAGCACAAAATCCTGCTGCTCAGTACCGTCGAGTGAAACAAATACCTTGGTGTAGCCCTCGTTCATGGTTTCCTCCTTGGTCTATCGCACGGGCGCGGGGCTCGTGCGTCGGGCGGGCGCGGGCGCGTTGGCCGCCGGACACTTTATCTTGTTGCAGTTATACCCAAGGATTTGGGTTTGACCGCTCGCAATTCTGTGAACGGGCGAGTTTTTTGGTAAGGGTAGGCGCGGTCGCACCGCCAACGGTTGATAATGGGACATCGCCCGCATCGTCCGCAGAACATCTACCGGCGGGTGTCTAACGAGGGGGTCCCTTTGGATATTATCGAGCTTCTAAAATCTGCCTTCATGGGCCTGGTCGAGGGCATCACCGAATGGCTGCCTGTTTCGTCGACCGGTCACATGATCTTGGTGGACGAGTTCGTCAAGATGAACGTGAGCGAGACGTTCTGGAATATGTTCCTGGTCGTGATTCAGCTCGGCGCCATTCTGGCCGTCTGTGTGCTGTTCTTCCATGAGCTCAATCCGTTCTCGCCCAGCAAGGGCAAGGAGGGCCGTCGCGACACCTGGGTGCTGTGGGGCAAGATTGTGCTCGGTTGCATTCCTGCGGCGGCGATCGGCCTGCCGCTCAACGACTGGATGGAGGAGCATTTCTACAATGCTCCCGTCGTGGCGCTGGCGCTCATTGTGTACGGCGTGCTGTTTATCGTGATCGAGAACTGGCGCGCGAGCAAGCGCGAGGAAATGGCCGTTGCCGGTTCGTTTGGTTCGCGTGCTGTGGTGTCGGGTGGACGTCCCGCCGGTGCGCACTTTGCGGCGCCCGCCGCGGCTACCGCTGAGGATGAGGACGATGACGAGGATCTGGACTTTGGTTCCATCACCACGCTCGAGGACCTGAGTTGGAAGACCGCACTGGGCATCGGATGCTTCCAGGTGCTCTCGCTGATTCCGGGCACGTCGCGCTCCGGTTCCACCATCATCGGCGGCCTGCTTTTGGGCTGCACGCGTTCGGTGGCGTCCAAGTTTACGTTCTTCCTGGCCATCCCTGTCATGTTTGGCGCGAGTGCGCTCAAGCTGGTCAAGTATTTCATCAAGGGCGGTACGTTCGGTGCCAACGAGGTCGCCATCCTGGGCGTGGGCTGCGTTGTGGCCTTTGTGGTTTCGCTCATCGCTATCAAGTGGCTCATGGGCTTCGTCCGCCGTCACGACTTCAAGTGCTTCGGCGTCTACCGCATCATCCTGGGCATCGTAGTGCTCGCATACTTCTTCGTTCTGGAGCCTATGCTCGGCCTGTAACTTGGTTGACGCTGCACGGCGACCGGAGCGACAACTTGTCATTCAAAGGGGGCGGCATGACCAAAAGGTCTATGCCGCCCCCTTTTCATGCCAATTTGTTCGCCCTGGCCGCCGCTCGCTGCTGCTGCCATGACATCGGCGGTTTCGTGATTGTCAATAGATTGGTTCAAAGTAACCTGACACCTTTGCACCAAATTCGCTGGGGCGGGCCTGACGGTGACGAACGGAGTCGTGGTGTGATTTGCGTCGGTGTCCGCGCGGCTCGGTATACTGGTACGGCTCAAACTATGGCGCTGCCCGCAGGCGCGCCGTCCGTCAGATGAGGAGTCGCCCATGACCCAGCCCTTGCCCTGGGAAAAGAACGCCGCGGAACCCGTGCCGCCCACGCCGGAACCCGTGCCGCTCGATGCATACACCGCCCCCGCTGCGCCGGAGCCCGAGCTCGTCCCGCTCGACATCTACGACGCTCCTGCGCCGGCACCCAAACCCGCCAAGCCGCTCGTCGACATCGACAGCCTTAATCCCGCCCAGCGCGAGGCGGTTCTGACCACCGAGGGCCCGTTGCTGGTGCTCGCCGGCGCCGGCTCGGGCAAGACCCGCGTCTTGACCTTCCGCATCGCACATATGCTCGGCGACCTGGGCGTTAAGCCCTGGCAGATCCTTGCCATCACGTTTACCAACAAGGCCGCGGCCGAGATGCGCGAGCGTCTGGCGGCGCTCATCCCCAGTGGCACCCGCGGCATGTGGGTGTGCACCTTCCATGCCATGTGCGTGCGCATGCTGCGCGAGGACGCCGACCTGCTGGGCTACACCGGTCAGTTCACCATCTACGATGACGACGATTCCAAGCGCATGGTGCGCGACATTATGCAGGCGCTCGGCATCGAGCAAAAGCAGTTCCCCATCAACATGATCCGCAGCAAGATCAGCTCGGCCAAAAACGCCATGATCGGCCCCGAGGACATGCTCAAGTCCGCCGATAGTCCCAACGACAAAAAGGCCGCGCAGGTCTACCTGGAGCTGGAACGCCGCCTGCGCGCCGCCAACGCGATGGACTTCGACGACCTGCTCGTGCGCACGCTCGAGCTGCTGCGCACCCGCCCCGAGGTGCTCGACAAGTACCAAGAGCGTTTCCGCTACATTAGCGTCGACGAGTATCAGGACACCAACCACGTCCAGTACGAGATCGCCAACCTGCTGGCCGCCAAGTACCAAAACCTCATGGTCGTGGGCGACGACGACCAGTCCATTTACAGCTGGCGTGGCGCCGACATCACTAACATCCTGGACTTTGAGCAGGACTTTAAAAACTGCAAGACCGTTAAGCTGGAGCAGAACTACCGCTCCACGGGTCACATCCTGAACGCCGCCAACGCCGTGGTGCGCCACAACTCGCAACGCAAGGACAAGCGCCTGTTTACGGCCGAGGGCGACGGCGAGAAGATCCAGGCCTTCCAGGCGAGCGATGAGCGCGACGAGGGCCGCTGGATTGCCGGCGAGATCGAGAAGCTGCATGCCAAAGGCATGAGCTACGACGACATTGCCGTGTTCTATCGCACCAACGCCCAGTCGCGTATCCTCGAAGATATGTTCCTGCGCGCAGGCGTGCCCTACAAGATTGTGGGCGGCACGCGATTCTTCGACCGTGCCGAGATCCGCGACGTCATGGCCTACCTCAAGATGATTGTGAACCCGGCCGACGAGATGAGCGTCAAGCGCGTCATCAACACGCCGCGCCGCGGCATCGGCTCCACCTCGATTCAAAAGATTGAGCAGCTGGCACGCGACAACCGCTGCTCGTTCTTCCAAGCCTGCGAGATCGCAACAGCCGAGACGGGCATGTTTAGCGCCAAGGTGCGCAACGGCCTGTCGAGCTTTGTGGCGCTGGTGCGCGAGGGTCGCCGCATGGACGGCGAGCTCAAGGACGTCGTCGAGATGATCGTCGATAAGACGGGCCTGCTGCAGGCTTTCCGCGCCGAGGGCACCATGGAGTCCGAGAGCCGCGCCGAGAACATCCAGGAATTCCTGGGCGTTGCGGCCGAATTTGAAGAGACACACGAGGATATCGAGGGTACGCTTGAGAGCTTGGAAGAGCTGCGCGCGGCTGGCGTTGCCGATGTGCCTGCCGACGCTGGACCCGAGTCCGTTGTGGTGAGCGCGCCTGCGCCCGAGCCGGGGCCGTCCGCGCCCGCGTCCTCGTTTGAGGCGCTGGTCGGCGCGCGCGATGCCGCAGGTTCCAATCCGCTCGATAGCCTAGCCGCCCCGGCGCTCTCGCCGCAGGATGCTCTGGCCGCCGCCATCGCGGGCAACGCATATGCCGCGTCGACGGAGATGCCGGCGGGTGCCGTGCATGCCGACGAGATCGAGCGCACCTACGGTCCGCTCACCTGTAAGGCGCTGCCGGCGCTCATGGAGTGGCTGGCCCTGCGCTCCGACTTGGATTCCCTAGCCGGCGAGACGCATGCCATTACCATGATGACCATCCACTCCGCCAAGGGCCTGGAGTTCCCGGCGGTGTTCGTGGCCGGCATGGAGGAGGGTATCTTCCCGCACGTGCACGACTTTGGCGGCAGCGATGACCCGGGCAAGCTCGAGGAGGAGCGTCGCCTGGCCTACGTTGCCATCACGCGTGCCCGTAAGCGCCTGTTCTTGACTTATGCGGCCACGCGTCGCACCTACGGCTCGACCTCTGCCAACCCGCGCTCGCGCTTCCTCAACGAGATTCCGTTTGAGGATATCGAGTTTAGCGGCATCGGTTCTGCCGGTTTTGAGGGCACGGGCTGGGAGAAGCGCGGCGACCGTCACGGCACCTTTGGCTCGGGCATGGGCTCGGATATGTACGGCGGCAAGGTGTTTGGTTCGCATACGCGCTCGACCGGCGGTTCCGGTTCGCGCGGCGGATCGAGCTTCGACGATTTCTTTGGCGGCAGTAGCTACGGAACCGAGCGCCATCGTGGGGTCTCGCCCGACGCCGGCCGTGTTGCCTCGACCTTTGGCTCGGGCGCACCGCGAGCCAAAAAGTCGTCGTCTAAGGTGTCCCCGACGGTGGAGCGCAAGGTCGATCGCGCCAGCGCATCGCAGGACTTTGCCGCGGGCGATACCGTGAGCCATAAGACCTTTGGCACGGGTACCGTGATCTCGGTCGCCGGAGACATGATCGAGGTTCAATTCGAAAAGACCGGCCAGACCAAAAAGCTCATGAAGGGCTTTGCGCCTATCGTCAAGCTGAATTCCTAACTGCAAGGTTGACCGGGCGCGCCGGGGGCTTTGGTCACCTGCTCGGACAGTCCTGCTCGCACGGAGAGCACATTAAGTGCTCTCCGGCTCGT
>URIJ01000043.1 GCA_900547835.1 uncultured Collinsella sp. | reverse complement strand
CCGCTTAGGGGCATTTGCAGCGTCGACTGGTTACGCGGTTTGGTAAAACCGCGTAACTAGCACACCTGGGTTTTGCCGATCATGATGTTGAGGATCTCGACGTCGGTGTCCTTCATGCCTACGCGGCCTACGTAGCCCATACTGGCGATTGTCTGCTCAACGGTATCTTGGATCAGGCCCTCGCCGGCGCGGAAGCCGCGACCCTGCATGGCCATATCATGGCCCAGAATCGCCGCATCGACGGCAGCCGAGATCTTGGCGGCACAGCTCGCCTTGGCGCCGTCGCACACGATGCCGCCCACGTTACCGAGCGTGTTCGAGACGGTCGCGCCAATCTGTTCGCGCGTGCCACCGCACAGCCAGGTAATCGCAGCACCGGCACCGCATGCGGCGCAAATAGCACCGCAAAACGCCGAGAGCGCACCAATATAGCTCTTGATATGCACGGCGATAAGATCGGACAGCATCACGGCGCGCACCAGGCGCTCGTGGTCGCAACGCAGGTACTCGGCATACTCCATGACGGGCAATGCGCAGGTAATGCCCTGATTGCCCGAGCCGCACACAATGGCGACCGGCAGCGCGCAGCCGTTCATGCGGGCGTCGGACCCGGCGGCCGCACGGGCACGGGCACGGCAGGCGACGTCATCGGCACGAGCACCCAGCAGCGTACGGCCCACCTCGGCGCCCCAAGCGTGCGCAAGGCCCTCGGCACTGATTGCGCCATTCAGCTCAATCTGACGCTCAACGGCAGCACGGGCGTCCTCAATGTCACCGTCCTCGATAAAGTCGATGATGGTCTCGATCGACATGGGCGTGTCGGCGTTATCTGCCGCACGCTCGGCCACCACGCGCTCGGCGCAGGCGGCGCACTCCCCCGCCGACTTACCGCATACCGGAATACCGTCGAGCGTATGGCACGTGACATTGGTGTGGTGGTCGGTAATCTCGACGACCGCGGTATGGCCCCCGGCCGTGGCAGTCACCTTGATGTAGAGGTTGGGCACACCCTCGACAAGCGACACATCGCAGTAGCCGGCGTCAGCGAGGAGCTCGGCCACGCGCGCACGGTCTTTATCGTCAACGCTCTCGAGCACCTCGAGCGCGCTCTTGGCGTCGCCGCCCACGGCACCCAGCACGGCCGCCGCTTCAATACCGTGCATACCACCCGAGTTGGGCACGGTCACGCTCTTAACGTTCTTGATGATGTTGCCCGAGCAGGCAACATCCATATGATCGGGCTCGTAACCGAGCGTCTGGCTCGCCAGCGCTGCTGCATAGGCAACGGCAATGGGCTCGGTGCAGCCGAGTGCACAGACAAGCTCGCGGTTCAAAACAGCGCAAAACGCGGCATCACGAAGGGAATCGGTAGGCATAGGTATCTCCTGCTTGCATAACGGGCTTGGCTCTCAAAAATAGTTAGCTCCTTTATTTGATAACAATGCATCAAAAACTGCAACCATGGTTCCGGCGGACGGCGCTCAAGCACAAACTGACAGCATTCATTCATGAGAAGCCGGTCTTGTTGCATGCTAAAGCGTTTGACCAAAAAACGCCCGAGCGTTTACACAAAAGTCGCGCTATCATGCAGTCGAACGCGGTAAAACCTTTAGCAATTCCGCCGCACAGACCAGAGAGGAACCACTCATGAAGATTGGTATCGGCAACGACCACGCCGCCGTCGAGCTCAAGAACATCATCTCCGAGCACCTGAAGGAGCGCGGCTGCGAGGTCGTGAACTTTGGCACCGACACCTCCGAGAGCTTTGACTACCCCATCGCCGGCTACAAGGTGGGTAAGGCCGTTGCCAACGGCGACGTCGATCTAGGCATCCTGATCTGTGGCACCGGCGTCGGTATCAGCCTGGCTGCCAACAAGGTCGAGGGCGTACGCGCCGTCGTGTGCTCCGAGCCCTTCAGCGCCAAGCTCTCCCGCATGCACAACAATACCAACGTGCTCGCTTTTGGCGCCCGCGTCGTGGGCTCCGAGCTCGCCAAGATGATTGTCGACGAGTGGCTCGACGCCGAGTTTGAGGGCGGCCGCCACGAGCGTCGCGTTAACCTCCTCAACGAGATCGATCACACGCGCGGCCTCAAGGTCGTCGACGAGGCCTAAACCACTCAGTGCCACAAGCTAACAGCAGGGGCCCGCTCGGAACTCATGTCCGAGCGGGCCCCTTCATAGATTTTGGAATAAAAGGGCGCCGCGGATGGAGTTCCGCGGCGCCCAAGCCACACGCTAACAGCTTTAAGGAGTCAAAGCTGGTTTAGCCAAAGAAGCGCTTGATCTCAATCTCGGCGTTCTCCAGGCAGTCGGAGCCGTGGATCACGTTGGCGTTGACATCGACAGCGAAGTCGCCGCGAATGGTGCCGGGGGCAGCATCAAGCGGGTTGGTAGCGCCCATAAGGGTGCGCATCTTGGAGACAGCGGAGAGACCGGAAACGACCATCTTGACGACCGGACCGCTCGTCATAAAGTCGCAGAGACCGCCAAAGAAGGGCTTGTCGGCCAGATGGGCGTAGTGCTCCTCGACGGTAGCGCGCTCGAGCGTGGTCATCTCCATGCGCTCGATGACAAGGCCGCTGCGCTCAATGCGAGCAACGATCTCGCCGATCTTACGGTCGCGCACGGCGTCGGGCTTAATCATGATGAAGGTCTTCTCGATAGCCATAAAATTAGCCTTTCAAGTAGGTTCGCGCGTGCCCAAGTCCCATTCCGGCACCCGCCTGGACTGCATCGTAACAGAGTTTTAGCTGCAGTTAAACAAAAAGCTGTTTATTGAAACGTTTCAATTTATTAAAGCGCTCCATATGTGTCACTTCTGTTTCGAAGCCCGATTAGAGTACCATCCGACCGCCCATCAACCGCGCCGAACAGAGCAGGCGGTCGGTTGCCGCCCGCGAACGTATCCCCTTCACAACCTGTCCAAAGGTCCTACAGAAGTTCTCGACAAGCCCCTCCCCCATAGCAACAAAATACGGGCTCCCACATCAGCAGGCGCCCGTAAAGCGAAAACGATTTATCAATAAATGGACAATACGTCTTCAGCCAAACCTCTACTTTGCCCCGTGACCCATCTCGACGACCTTGGTCAGCGATCCAAACACGCCCTCGTCAGCCACGAGCTGTGCCTCGGCACGCTGCAACTGCACGGCAACGGCGGCAGGAGCGGTGCCGCCCTCGGTCGTGCGCGCGGCGACAATCGACGGGATGTCGAGCGCCTCGGTAATGTCGCGCTCAAAGAGCGGGCTTGCCTCCTGGAACACCTCAAACGGCAGGTCCTCAAGATTGCAGCCGCGCTTCTCACACATCAGAACCAGATGCCCCACCACGGCATGTGCCTCGCGGAACGGCAGGCCACGCTTGGCCAGGTAATCGGCAACATCGGTAGCGGCAAGGTGCCCCACGCCGCACTCGCGCGCCATGGCATCCTCGTTGACGGTCCAAGTCGAAATCATTCCGGCCATAACGGACAGGCACTGCATGAGCGTATGGGCGGTATCGAGCGCGCCCTCCTTGTCCTCCTGCAAGTCCTTGTTATAAGCAAGCGGCAGGCCCTTCATGGTCACGAGCAGCTGCACCAGGTTGCCGTACACGCGACCGCTCTTGCCGCGGATAAGCTCGGCAAAGTCGGGGTTCTTCTTCTGCGGCATGATGGACGAGCCAGTGGAGTACGAGTCGGAAAGCGTGATAAAGCCAAATTCGGAGCTCGACCACAGTACGATCTCCTCGGAAAGACGCGACAGGTGCATCGCCATGACGGAGCCGGCGTAATGCAGATCGAGCAGGAAATCACGGTCGGAAACAGCATCGAGTGAGTTAGGAATCACGCCCGCAAAGCCAAGTTCGGCAGCCGTCATCTGGCGATCGAGCGGATAGCTCGTACCGGCAAGCGCGGCAGCACCCAGCGGGCAGTTGTCGGCGGCATCAAAGGCGGCCTTCAAGCGTGTAAAGTCGCGCGCGAACATCCAGGAATACGCCAGCAGATGATGCGACAGCAGCACGGGCTGAGCGTGCTGCATATGCGTGTAGCCCGGCAGAATCACCTTGTCGTACTTCTTGGCCGCATCCACCAGCACATGGCGCAGCTCAAGATTGGCCTCCATGAGCTCCTTGGCCAGCGCCTTGACGCCCAGGCGCGTGTCGGTCGCCACCTGGTCGTTGCGCGAACGTCCGGTATGCAAGCGCTTACCGGCCTCGCCGATGCGACGCGTCAGCTCGCTCTCGATGGACATATGAATGTCTTCGTCGTTGATGTCGAAGGTGAAGTTGCCGGCATCGATATCCTGTTCGATTCCGGTCAGGCCCTTGGCAATCGCCTGCTCGTCCTCGGCACTGATGATGCCCTGGGCGGCCAACATCTTGGCATGCGCCTTAGAGCCGGCGATATCCTGCTTATAGAGATGTTTGTCGACCGGCAGCGACGCGCCAAACTCCTGCGTGACCTCGGCCACGCCCGCCTCAAAACGACCGCCCCAAAGAGCCATGGAACCGTCTCCTTTCTCCAAATACCAAAACAAGCGCCCAAAGCAATGCGCCATATCGCTAAAGCGATTTTTCAACCGCTAGTTTTACACATTCCCCACCGTGTGCGGAGCCATGTAGCTAATTTGCAAAGAAGTGACGCGCCATGCACTTGGCGCCCAACGTCTCCCTCCGGATGTTGCCCTGCGAACCATCGATCCAGGCCTTCAGGCTCATAGGAACGTCCTCGACCCTTACAGCATCGAACTCGGGCGCGAGGGCAAGCAAAGCATGCGCGATAGCATTGAACATAATGGATACTCCTCATATATATAGGCACAGAGCCGCCAAATTGATAGAAGGAGCCCCGCCGGACAACCCCGGCGGGGCTCGGACTCAGCCGCAGACGCGGCATCATATATGCGGGCGGAACGTAGGGGCCACCGATGTTAAGAAGTGTCAGCAAGCATAACGAAAGGTAGGGACCCCGTGCGCCCGTTATGTATCACGCGGATGGGCCGCGCGGATACCAAGGGAAGGAGGCGCTAGGCCTGGGCAGCAGCAGAGCTGGGGCCCTGGACCTTTGCCCACGTCTTGAGCGACAGCGTATCGATCTCGATAAAGCCGGCGCTGGCCTTCTCGTCAAACGTAGTGTCGCGGTCGTAGGTAGCCAGACCGTAGTCATACAGGCTAAACGGGCTCTTGCGGCCGACGACATGGCAGTTGCCCTTAAAGAACTTCAGACGGACGGTGCCGGTCACGAACTTCTGGGTGTCGGCCATAAAGGCGTCGAGCGCGTTTTTGAGCGGGCTGTACCACTGGCCGTTGTACACGGCGGTGGCCCAATCCTGCTCGAGCTTGATCTTGGTCTTGAGCAGGTCGCCCTCGACGCAGATGTCCTCGAGCGCCTTGTGGGCGGTGATGAGCGTCAGGGCGCCGGGAACCTCATAGCACTCGCGGCTCTTGAGGCCCACCAGACGATCCTCGACCAGGTCAAGACGGCCAAAGCCGTTGTCGCCCGAAATCTTGTTGAGGGCGATGACGATCTCGGAGAGCTTCATCTTCTTGCCGTCGACGGCGACAGGCTTGCCGGCCTCAAACTCGATCTCGGTATAGGTCGGGGTGTCAGGCGTGTCCTCGGGGTTCTTGGTCATAACCCAAGCGTCATCGAGCGGCTCATTCCAAGGGTCCTCCAGGTGACCGCACTCGATGGCGCGACCCCACAGGTTGTCGTCGATGGAGTAGGGGTTGTCGTTGGCACCCTCGGGAACCGGCACGTTGTGGGCGTGGGCATAGGCGACCTCGTCGGGACGGCACTTCAGGTCCCACTCGCGAACCGGGGCGATAACCTTGAGCTCGGGGTCGAGGGCCTTGACGGCGGCCTCAAAACGGACCTGATCGTTACCTTTGCCAGTGCAGCCGTGGGCGACGTAGGTCGCGCCAAACTCGTGGGCGACCTCAACAAGCTTCTTGGCAAGCAGCGGGCGAGACAGGGCGGAGAGCAGCGGATACTTGTTCTCGTACATGGAGTTTGCGGCGATGGCTTTGGTCAGGAACTCATCGGAGAACTCGTCGCGCAGGTCGAGCACCTGGCAATCGAGAACGCCCAGGTCGAGCGCCTTCTGCTTCTTGGCATCCAGTCCGGTCTCTTCCTGGCCCACGTTGCCGCAGACACAAACGACATCGAGATTCTTCTCGTCCTGGAGCCATTTGACACATACGGATGTATCAAGACCACCGGAATATGCGAGAACGACTTTTTCCTTGCTCATGGCTGTTTCCTTTCGCCCTTGGTAGCTAGTTAGAACATCGGTCAGTTGCAAGTCATTTCAAGGTCATATACCGTGCAATATCAGGTTAAATAGCAAAAATCAGCACATACATGCCCTAGAAACATGCAGCAATGTCGTGCTAAAACCCAACGACCTCAAAATGACTCTGTTGAGGCAATTCGCCCCATGCGGACAGAGACGATTGTTATCGTCGTCGGGAAATTGCGCGCTGGCGTCGGATGGCATTGTCTGCAGTGGTGATGATCTTTACGAACTGCATCTGCCTCTCCTTTCACGTATCGCCGGGCGCAATTCAAATATCGTAAACGGTACCTTTTACTCGGTAAGCGGTTGTTTTTCCGTCTCCGTTCTCGATGGTCGCTATATTACGCTAAAGTGCCCGCAGCACAAGCGACAAATTCAAATTTCTGAAAAGTTTTTTCATTACTTTGTGAAGCGTGGTGCAAATACGCACCATTCCTGCGAAAATACGCTCGACTACTAGTTGATGGTTATAACGTCTGAAACAATCTCGAAACGAAAGGCGCATTTTTATGCAAACTTACGAATCGGACGCCAATATCGGAAACATTAAGATTCTCGCCGTCGATATGGACAAGACGCTGCTGACCGACGAGCGTGTGCTGCCCCAGGGTCTTGATGAGCGCCTGGACAAGCTCGCCGACGCCGGCATCGTATTCTGCCCCGCCAGCGGACGTCCCGCCCCCAAGCTCGAGGAGATGTTCGAGGGCGTCAAGAACCGCCTCGCCTTTTGTCCCGACAACGGAGCTTGCGTGATCTATCGCGGCAGCTATATCTATAAAAGCAATATTGACGTGGAGCTGTATCAGCAGGTCTTGAACCGTGCCTCGGAGGATCCTCGCGCTGTCCCCGTCCTGTGCTGCTTCGACGAGTTCTACGTGCTTGCCCGCGACCATCAATACCACGACGAGATCAGCGTCTACTACAACACAATCAACTACGTCGACAGCTTTGATGGCATTGATTTCGAGTCCAACAAGATTTCGGTCTTCTTCCCCGGCTACGACGCCGAGCCCGCTTTCCGCGAGACCTATAGCCCCGAGTTCTCGGACAAACTCTACGTCACCAACGCTGGGCGCGAGTGGATCGACTTTATGAACCTGGGCGTCGACAAGGGCGCCGGCGTCGCTCACCTGTGCGAGCACCTGGGCATCGATATTGCCGATGCTGCCGCCGTGGGCGATACCTACAACGACATCCCCATGCTGGAGCGCGTCGGGCATAGCTTTATCGTGGACAATGCCGAGGAGCACATGAACGCGCACGCCAAGTGGCGCATTCCGAGCAACAACGACGGGGGCGTACTGACGCTCATCGACGCTATCTTGGCGGCCCGGTAGCCGTCCCATCGGGCCTGGCCGGGCGGCACAGGATAACTTTTCGCTCGGTCAGGTCCTGCGCAAGACGAAAGCCACATTAAGTGGCTTTCTTTGCGTGCGGAATCTACGAAAAGTTAACCTGTGCCGCCCGGCCAGGCCCTAGGTTTACTTGTTTGCCGCCTAGATGGCGTCTTGAGTGTCTAGATACTTAGGCTGAATTTAATTGAACGAAGGGGGCTCCTTGTTGGCAAGGAGCCCCCTTCTGGTTTGGTTACTTTAGGGTTGTGGGCACTTCCCTATTTGGCGTCGGCCCAGGTTATGCCGGTGCTGGCTTCGGCGATTAGGGGGACGCGGAGGTCTACTACGTGCTCCATGACGTCGCGGACCATGGTGGTGAGGCGCTCGACTTCGTCGATGGGGCACTCAAAGTCCAGTTCGTCGTGCACTTGCAGGATCATGTGGGCGGCAAAGCCTTCTTCTTCCAGGCGACGGCTTACGCGGGCCATCGCGATCTTGATGATGTCGGCGGCGGTTCCCTGCATGGGATGGTTCATGGCCGTGCGCTCGCCAAAGCCGCGGAGTTGCGGGTTTTTGGCCTTGAGCTCCGGAATATGACGACGGCGGCCGTACATGGTCTCGGCGTAGCCCGTCTGCTTGGCGCGCGCCACCACGTTGTCGAGGAACGTGCGCACGCCCGGGTAGGCCTCGTAGTAGCGGTCGATCATGCCACGTGCCTCGGCCATCGAGATATGCAGCGACTGCGACAGACCGTAGGCCTGCTGGCCATACACAATGCCAAAGTTCACGGCCTTGGCGCGACTGCGCAAGTCGGGTGTCACCTCGGACACTGGCACGCCAAATACGCGCGCGGCCGTCTCGGCATGGAAGTCCTCGCCTTCGTTGAAGGCGCGCACCAGATGCTCGTCACCCGAGAGATGCGCCAGCAGACGCAGCTCGATCTGCGAGTAGTCCACCGCCAAAAAGACGCTTCCCTCGCCTGCCGAAAACGCCGTCTTGACGGTACGACCCAGCTCCGAGCGCGTCGGGATGTTCTGCAGGTTCGGGTCGCTCGAGGACAGACGCCCCGTTGCCGTGATGGTCTGGTTGTACGTAGTGTGCACACGGCCGTCACCACGGCGTAGCGGGCCCAACGTGTCCAGATAGGTTGACTTGATCTTGGACTTCTCGCGCCAGTCCAAGATCAGGCGCACGATCTCGTGGTCGCGGGCAAGGTCGCTCAACACCTTGGCGTTGGTCGAATAATAGCCGCGCTTGGTCTTTTTTAGGCCCTTGGTCGGAAGCCCCATAACATCAAACAGCACGTGCGAGAGCTGCATGGGGCTGCCGATGTTAAAGGTCTCGTCGCCTGCCAGATCACGAATGCTGCGCTCGACCTCGGTGATCTGGGTCGCCAGGCCCTCGGACAGGCTGCGCAGACGGTCGGGATCCACGAGCATGCCCGCGCGCTCCATCTTGGCAAGTACCGGAACGAGCGGCATCTCGATCCCATCGAACACGTTAGCGGCATTCTCGCGGGCCATGCACTCGCGCAGCGGTGCGACCAGCGCCAGTGTCAGGGCCGCAGTACGGGCGGCTGGCACCGGAGCGTTCTCACCAGCACCCTCTGCGCCGCGCGCCGCAGGCAGCGCCATCTGCAGATACGTATCGGCAAGATATGCCTCATCGAACTCGGAGCGATCGGAATCCAGCAGATAGGCAGCCACCACGGTATCGAAGATGCGCGTGGAATCGGCAGCGAGCGGATCCATGAGCTCGGGCTCAGAAGAATCGATGGGCGAAAGCTCGTGCAACAGCGCCTTCATATCCGGGCTCGCCACGCGACCCTCCATAAACAGACGCGCGAGCACGCCGGCAATCACACCGTGAGCGAAGTTGAAGCCATCGACTACGGTAGTGGTACCGCCGTCGCCCTCCTCGAGCGCGAACAGGCCCTTGGACGTCGCCAACCACAGCGTGCGCGTCAGTCCAAAGAGCGCGCCCTCTTCCTTGTCGTCGTCCACCACGGCGGCGACCCACTCGCCGGCATCAATCGCGCGGGAGACCTCAGCCGCAACGGCACCAAGCGCGTCGGCATCGCCGGCGGCTGCGCGAACCATAGCAGGTATCTCAAACACACTGGAGGCAGCAGCAGCCCCGCCCTCGCCGCCGATCAGCGCCAAGAAACGGTTCTGCATGGCGGTGATACCAAGCGTACCCAGCGCCGCGGAAACCTCATCGGCAGAAAACGCCGGGAAGGACGTCGCCTCAAAGTCGAGCTCGACGGGCGCATCGGTGCGAATTGTCGCAACCTTGCGGCTCAGCAGCGCATCGTCGATGTGCGCACGCAGGTTCTCGCCCATCTTGCCCTTGACCTCGTCGGCATGCGCGATGACCTCGTCCAAGCTGCCGTACTGTGCGATGAGCGCGCTCGCCTTTTTGGGGCCGATGCCCGGTACGCCGGGAATGTTGTCCGACGTATCGCCCTTTAGACCGTAAAAATCGGGCACGAGCGCCGGCGTAATGCCGTGATACAGGTCGTCCACGCTCTCGGGCGTCATGATCGCCACGTCGGACAGGCCTTTGCGGGTCGAGACAACGTTGACGTGCTCGGTCACGAGTTGATACATGTCGCGGTCGCCGGTCACCAGCAGCATGTCGCAGCCGGCCTCTTCACCCAGGCGCGCCATGGTTCCCAGGATATCGTCGCCTTCCCAGCCCTCGGACTGCAGAATCGGCACGTTGAGCGCGGTGAGCAGCTCCTTGATCATCGGAAACTGCGCATGCAGATCGGGGTCCATGGGCGGGCGTTGCGCCTTATACTGCGGCAGCATCTCCATGCGCACGCGCGGTTTGCCCTTATCAAACGCCACGACCACACCGTCGGGGTTAAAGGCATCGATCATCTTGAGAAACATGTTCAGAAAGCCGAAGATCGCGTTGGTGGGGCGCCCGTCCGGCGCATTCATGGTGGGCGGCACGGCGTGGAAGGCGCGGTGCATGAGCGAGTTGCCGTCGATAACGGCAAAGGTGCGGCGCTTGTCAGACATATTGAATACCTCGCTTTGGGCTGGGCACGGTTTGCTCACACCAGTTTACACGCTCCCCGCCCCGCGGCCACCGCACATCAGGCTTCCCTGCCGCCGCGGGCCCGCGCGTGATACGATGGCTCACGGTACATCAACCAGCACGATCGATCCGAAAGGAGCCTGCGTCATGGAGCGTCCCTGCGCATGGAAAAAGTACACGCCACAGCAAGTCGAGGAACTCGAGGAGCTTTGCCGCGGCTATAAGCAGTTTTTGAGCGAGAATAAGACCGAGCGCCTGTGCGTCAAGACCGGCATCAAGATGGCCGAGGAGGCGGGCTACGTCGACTTGGAGACCGTGATTGCCGAGGGCCGCACGCTCAAGGCCGGCGACAAGGTGTACGCCGCCAATCACGGCAAAGACCTCATGCTCGTCAACCTGGGCACCGCCCCGCTCGAGCTCGGCTTTAACATCCTGGGTGCTCACGTGGACTCGCCGCGCCTGGACCTTAAGCAGAATCCCGCCTTCGAGGCCGGCGACATGGCCTACCTCGACACGCACTACTACGGCGGCGTCAAGAGCTACCACTGGGTGGCCTCCCCGCTTGCACTCGTGGGCGTCATCTGCAAAAAGGACGGCACCACCGTCGACATCAACATCGGCGACAAGGCAGACGATCCGGTCTTTACCATCTCCGACCTGCTGATCCACCTCTCGAGCGAGCAGATGTCCAAGCCCGCCAAGGACGCCGTCGACGCCGAGATCCTCGACGTGATCGTGGGCGGCCGTCCCGTCAAGTTTGACGAGGACGACAAGGACGCTCCCAAGGAGCCCGTCAAGCAGATGTTCCTGGACATCCTCAAGGAGCAGTACGGCGTCGAGGAGGAGGACTTCCTCTCCGCCGAGATCGAGGTCGTGCCCGCCGGTCCCGCCCGCGACATGGGCCTCGACCGCTCCATGATTTTGGGCTATGGCCACGACGATCGTGTCTGCGCCTATCCGTCCATGCTCGCCCAGATCGACGTCGCCAACGTGGAGCGCACGAGCATCACGCTCATCGTCGATAAGGAGGAGATCGGCTCCGTGGGTGCCACCGGTATGACGAGCCGCTTCTTCGAGAACACCGTCGCCGAGATCATGACGCTCGCCGGCGAGGATAGCCCGCTGGCCCTGCGCCGCGCGCTCGCCCGCAGCCGCATGCTCTCCTCCGACGTGTCCGCCGGTTTCGACCCGGGCTATGCCGGCAAGTTCGAGACGAAGAACGCCGCCTTTATGGGTCGTGGCCTGTGCTTTAACAAGTACACGGGCAGCCGCGGCAAGGGCGGTTCCAACGACGCCGATGCCGAGTACGTGGCCCTCGTCCGCGACATCATGGACGAGGCCGGCGTGGACTTCCAGACCTGTGAGCTCGGTCGCGTCAACGCGGGCGGTGGCGGCACCATCGCCTACATCATGGCCAAGTATGGCATGAACGTCATCGACTCCGGCGTTGCCGTCCTGTCCATGCACGCCCTGTGGGAGGTCGCCAACAAGGCCGATATCTACGAGGCCTACCGCGGCTACAAAGCCTTCCTCGAGCGCGCCTAACCAGCCCCTTCATCAGTTGCGGTGAAATACGGACTAAACTGGCCCATACACGGCCAAAACAGACCGTATTCCACCGCAACTTTTTTGGCAGAGGAGAGTCCATGCTTCAAGTCATCATTTCGCCCGCCAAGCAGATGCGCGCGGCCCAAGATGCTTTTGAAGTCCTGGGCATTCCACCCTTTGTGCGCGAGACGGCTCGCCTCCACCGCGCACTGCTAGATATCGAGCGGAATGAAGGCAGCGGCGGCCTGCAGGCGCTGTGGAACGTGAGTGACAAACTGCTGGGGCCTTGCCTCAACACCCTGCATGAGTTCGGGCCCATCCTGAAAAACGGCGATCTCGACAATCCCGCACTCGCCCGTCACCTCTCCCCTGCCGTCATGTCCTATCACGGCATTCAATACCAGAGCATGGTACCCGAGGTGATGAATTCCGCGCAGCTCGCATGGCTGCAAGACCATCTGTGGATCCTCTCCGGCCTCTACGGGTGCGTTCGTCCCTTTCATGCCGTCGAACCGTATCGGCTGGAGATGGGCGCGAAACTTGCCATCGACGGTGCCCGAGACCTCTACGCGTTTTGGGGCGACAAGCTCGCACGGGCTATCGCTCCGGCAGGCTCCAACGCTACGATCGTCAACCTTGCCAGCGTGGAATACGCCAAGGCCGTTCTGGACGGTCGTCCCAGCTACTGCATCAACATTGTCCGCGACGTTTCGCCGAACTGCGACTGCCACCCGGAAAACGACGTGCCCATTGTCCCGGACGTCGGCATGTTCGCATCCGCCGACCCCGTCGCGCTGGATCTGGCCTGCGCCGAGGCTATCAACCGTCAGCCGGTTCTTCCAAACAGCGCCATCACCGATCTGAAGCACGAGCACGACTGTGACCGCTTCCATGCCGCGCATGACAATACGCACTGGCAGGATCTGATCGAGCACGGCAAAAAGCTCGGCATCGGCCAGGATACCTACGAGCTTG
>URIJ01000042.1 GCA_900547835.1 uncultured Collinsella sp. | reverse complement strand
TGGCGATACCGACATCGACGGCGTTCATCAGCGAGACGTCATTGCTGGCGTCGCCAATGCCGTATACGGTTCCGTGGTGGGGATCGAGGGCGTCGAGTACAGACTGGATGCCCCCGCGCTTCGTGCATTCGCGGGGCGAGATTTCGGTTACCTCGAGTTCGAGCTCGTTAAAGCACAGTAGCGGCTCAAGTGCCTTATCTTGAGCGATGTGGTTAGCGAGCGATGTAGACATCAAGATCTTGTAAGCACTGTAATGTTGCAGCTGCGTGACTGCGTCGCCCAGGGTGCGCGCGTATCCGGGAGCATCGGGCGCATCGGCACTCATGCGCACGACGCCGTTGAGGCCCTCAAAGCGGATGACCTCGCCCGATTGCTCAAGATAGGGGGCAAGATGCTGCAGCATGCTGGGTGTCATCGACAGATCGCGAATTGCGTGTCCGTTGATCTCGGCGTAACCGCCCGCAAGACAGACGATGCCGGTCCAGGGCAGCTCTAGAAGTTTGGGGTGGATGCAGCTGAGGGTGCGTCCTGTGCAGATAAAGGCCATGTTGCCATTTGCAACGAAATCGCGGATGGCCTGCGAGACCGCCTCGTTGGGATAGGGGGACAGGTCACGCTCGCTCTCGGGAAGCTCTTGTGCCACTCGAGGGTCTTGCCAGGCGAGCGTTCCGTCGATATCGAAGAAGCAAATATCGCCGCGCTTATGGGCTGCGCTGGCGGCAGGGGAGGCCGAGGTGGTGGGCACAAATCCCGGCTCGAGGCCCATGATCTGGTCAAAATGCTCTTTAACGCGGGGAACGGAGATGCCGATGATCACCTGGGCGGTCTTGCCCGTAATGATGAGGCCCTTGGCGCCCACCGCGACAAACGACGCGTTATCTGCAACGATGGAAGGGTCTGCGACCTCGACGCGCAGGCGCGTGGCGCAGTTGGTTGCGCCCACGATATTGCCAACGCCACCTAAAAGCTGAATTACCCGCTCAGCGAGGACGTGATCTTGATCGGATCGACTATTGACCTCGTCATTGGGAGATTGCTCTTTGGCAAAGTCGCTTCCCGTTAAACAATCGATTGCCGCGCGATTGGCGACATGATTCTCGCGGCCCGGCGTCTTAAGGTCATAGACCAAGATGAGTGCTCGAAAACTAACAAAAAAGATGAGGCTAAAGGCAAGGCCGATACCGAGCGCCAAAAGATAGGCACCGGCATGCGTGCGCATGAGCGGAATAAAGTTGAAGGCTGCCATCTCCATGAGGCCGCCCGAGAAGATGCCGACGATGCCAAAGAGATTCATGGTTGTGGCAAGGCAAGACGATAAGACGGCGTAGAGCAAAAAGAGCCCGGGGTGGGTGAACATAAAGAGAAACTCGAGTGGCTCGGTAACGCCGCAAACCACCGAGGCGACGATGGCGGGCAAAAGGATGACCTTAAGGCCGGCGCGGCGCTCTGGTTTTGCGGTGGAGTAGAACGCGGCTGCGATGGCGGGAAGGCCAAAGAGCTTGACCCAGCCGGTGGCGGTAAAACCGGCCCACGGCGCAAGTTCATTAAGGGGGCGCGTGCTATGGGAGAGGATGGGGAGCAAGCTGCTCCACGTGGCGTAGATGCCGTCGTTAATGACCAGGTTGTCGTAGTAGATCGGCATGTAGAGCAGGTGGTGCAGGCCAAAGGGCTCGAGTGCTCGTTCTAAAAAGACAAAGATGCCCACGCCAAAGGGACCGACGCCTGCAAGCGCGTGACGCAGCGTATCGGTTACATCGTATACGTAGGGCACGATGGCGGCCGAGATGGCGGCAAGGGCAAACACGGCAAAAAAGCTGATGAGGTAGACCAGCGAGGAACCCGAGAAGGTGCCGAGCCAATCGGGAACCTTGGCATCGTAGAAGCGGTCATGGATGGCGACGACGGTTGCCGACACCGCCAGCGGGCCGATAATGCCGGTGTCGAGCGTCTTGATGCCGTCGATGACGGTGATGCCGCTGGCGGGGGTTAAAGACGACGGGTACTTAAGTCCAAGGTTGTCGCCGCTCAGCTTAATGATCTCGCTCAAAAAGAAACAGTAGGCAAAATAGGCCACGAGCGCCTCGAGGCAGCAGCGTGCCGGTTGCTTTTGGGCAAGACCGATAGGCAGCGCTACGGCAAAAAGGAGCGGGAGACGTTTAAAGACCGTCCACGAGCCGCGCTGGATGATGGTCCAGAAAACGTACCAAGGGGTTCCGTATACGGCGAGATCGCCGACGATGTCTACGGTCGTGGCGAGGGCGGAGATGCCGACCATGAGGCCTGATATAGAAAACAGCATGGCGGGCGCGAACATGGCTCCGCCAAAACGTTGGATTTTCTGCAGCATAATATGCCTTCCGGATGCAACATGCTGTGCGAGCAAGAACGTTTAAACAATGAACTCATTGTAGAGGACTGGCTGCTTGCCGCATTGACGGTTTTGATTCGGTCCGATTTGGGTTTCGGGGGAACCGTCGACGGTAAATAATCCGTGCTTTACCGATAATCGGTTTAAACAACTTTAAGAAATGCTATCGTGCCTAGCCATACATATTCATTAGAGGTGAAGTCATGCCAAAAGCGATATACGAAGGAATCTACCGAGAAATACGCTCGCGCATCATTAATGGGACCTATGCGTTTCAGGAGATGCTGCCAACCGAAGCCGAGCTGACCGCGGAGTTTGGCTGCACGCGCAATACCGTTCGACGCGCCTTGAGCATGCTGGCCGACCAGATGTTTGTGCAGCCTATACACGGTAAGGGCGTGCGCGTTATTTGGCTTAAGGGCGAAACCGACATGCTGGGCGCACTCGAAGAGGTTGAGTCGTTTGGCGAGTTCGCAAAGCGCAACAATGCCGTCGCATCGACCGAGGTCAAGTCTTTTGAACATTTGATTTGCACTGAGCAACTCTCTCGTCGCCTGGGCTTTAAGGTGGGCGAGGAGCTGATTCGCGTAGTGCGTGTCCGAAGCCTCAACGGCAACGCGCGCCAAGTGGACCATGGCTATTTTTTGGCGTCGATCGCCAAGGGCCTGACCCCCGAGATCGCGGCGGATTCTATCTACGGCTATCTGGAGCACAAGCGCGGCGTCAAAGTGATGGCGAGCCGTCGTACGGTGAGTGTCGAGCTCGCCAACGATGAGGACTGCAGCTATCTTGACCTCGGCAAATACAACTGCGTTGCCGTCATGGAGAGCCAGTCGTACACCTCGGACGGCATCTTGTTCGAGGTCACGCATGCCCGCACACACCCCGAGATCTTCCACTACCGCGTCAACTCCAAGCGATAGCCGGCCAGCTCGCAGCCTGACGAGACTCATGTCCTCAAAGCGAAAACGCCCGGTCAAACCGACGATGCATCGGTTTGACCGGGCGTTTTCTCTGCATTCGATAACAAATAATTGTTTATACAAAACTTGTCAAGTATCAAGTTGAAATTACCGTTCACCGAAGTTTTTCTACCGCTCTAGTAATACTTGTTCAAACAACTAGCCAAATAGCGTATTGTACAAATCAGCAAAAGGGGCAAAGTCCCCGAGCCAATCTCCGAAGGCGGCGGCAAAGGGTGCCGCCACGGTGTGAAAGGGTGGATTGTAATGAAGAACGAAATGAGCAGAAGGCAGTTCCTGGGCTTTGCTGGTTCCGCGGCTGCGGTTCTTGGTCTGGGTCTCGTGGGCTGCGGTGGTTCTGCCGGCTCCGGCTCCTCTGCTTCTGGTGACGCTGCCGAGGTCTACTTCCTCCAATTCAAGCCCGAGGTCGACAAGGAGTGGAAGGAGATCGCCAAGGCGTACAAGAAGGAGAAGGGCGTCGAGGTCAAGATCGTGACCGCCGCCTCCAACACCTACGAGGAGAAGCTCAAGTCCGAGATGTCCAAGAGCTCCGCTCCGACCCTGTTCCAGGTCAACGGCCCCACCGGTCTTAAGAACTGGAAGGATTACTGCGCCGACCTGTCCGATACCAAGCTCCGCGGTGAGCTCATTGATGACTCCCTGGCTCTGCAGTCCGACGGCAAGGATGTGTGCATCGACTGGGTTCAGGAGAGCTTCGGCATTATTTACAACAAGCAGCTGCTCGAGAAGGCTGGCTACAAGGCCGAGGACATCAACTCCTTCGACAAGCTGAAGGCTTGTGCCGACGACATCCAGGCCCGCAAGGACGAGCTTGGTGTCGAGGGTGCCTTCACTTCCGCCGGCATGGACGACTCCTCCAGCTGGCGCTACACCACCCACCTTGCCAACATGCCGCTCTACTACGAGTTTGAGAAGGAGCACAACCAGGAGGACGACGAGATCAAGGGTGAGTTCCTCGACAACTACAAGCAGATCTTCGACCTGTACATCACCGACTCCACCTGCGATCCTTCGCAGCTTGCTTCCAAGACCGGCGACGACGCCACCAACGAGTTCGCAACCGGCAAGGCCGTCTTCTACCAGAACGGCTCTTGGGCCTACTCTGACCTCGTCAAGGCCGGCATGACCGACGATCAGATTGGCATGATGCCCATCTACATCGGTGTTGACGGCGAGGAGAACCAGGGCCTGTGCTCCGGCGGCGAGAACTACTGGTGCGTCAGTTCCCAGGCTTCCGAGGATGCCCAGAAGGCCACCGAGGACTTCATGTATTGGTGCGTCACCGCTGACACCCCGACCAGCATCATCGCCGACAAGATGGGTCTGACCGCTCCGTTCAAGAGCGCCAAGGAGACCACCAACGTCTTCTCGCAGCAGGCCGTTGCCATGGCCAAGGACGGCAAGAAGACCGTCGCTTGGGACTTCGTCTACATTCCCTCCGAGGAGTGGAAGAAGAACCTCAAGCAGGCTCTGATTGCCTACGCTGCCGATAACAGCAAGTGGGACGGCGTCAAGAACGCCTTCGTCGATGGCTGGAAGACCGAGAAGGCTGCTTCCGAGTAAGCAGTTGCTGCCCAAGCTATCTGATTAGCGACAGGGGGCGGGCAGACGTTGGTTTGCCCGCCCCCTGCATATTGAAAGGACCCTTCTATGGGCAAAGCACTCAAGCGCTGGTGGCCGCTCTTTATGCTGCCCACGTGTCTGGCGTTTATGATCGGGTTCGTGATCCCCTTTATCCAGGGTTTCTATCTCTCGTTCTGCCAGTTTATTACCATCAATAACGCGCACTTTGTCGGTATCGAGAACTACGTGCGCGCGCTGTCCGATCCGCAGTTCTCCACGTCGTTCTTCTTTACCGTGGCGTTTGCCTTCCTGTCGACGGTGCTCATCAACGTGATCGCGCTGGCCATTGCGCAGGCGCTCACTCGCAAGGCGCTCAAGGGCACCAACATCTTCCGTACGATTTTCTTTATGCCTAACCTGATTGGCGGCATTGTACTGGGTTACATTTGGCAGATTCTGATCAACTGCCTGCTCTCCAACGTGGGTGCCCAGCTTATCGCCCTCAACTCCGCCGCTGGCTTCTGGGGCCTTATCATCCTGACCCTGTGGCAACAGGTCGGCTACATGATGATCATCTACATCGCCGGTCTGCAGTCCATCCCGTCTGACTACATCGAGGCCGCCAAGGTCGATGGCGCTACGGCATGGCAGACGTTTTGGAAGGTTAAGATCCCTAACCTGATGCCGACCATCACCATCTGCCTGTTCCTGTCCATCACCAACGGCTTTAAGCTGTTCGACCAGAACCTCGCCCTTACCGGCGGCGCCCCCGCGCACTCCACCGAGATGCTCGCCCTGAACATCTACAACACGTTCTATTCGCGTGCCGGTATCGCATGGCAGGGTATCGGTCAGGCCAAGGCGGTTATCTTCTGCATCCTGGTTGTTGCTATTTCCATGATCCAGCTTAAGGCCACGAGGTCCAAGGAGGTGCAGCAGTAATGAAACGCGATAAGGCTATCAACCGCGCGCTCTCGATTTTCTTTACGATCCTGTCGCTCGCGTGGATCTACCCCGTGTTCATGATTGCGCTTAATTCTTTTAAGAAAGCGACCGCAATCAGCACCACCACGGCATTCGATCTGCTCACGCCCGAGACGTTCAACGGCCTCGCAAACTACATGCACGCCCTTAACGAGCAGGGCTTTGCCTCGGCATTTATGTACTCGCTCATCATCACGGTCACGTCGGTCGTGCTGATCTTGGTGTGCTGCTCCATGTGCGCTTGGTACGTGGTTCGTGTCAACAACAAGATCTCGAACTTCTTCTATTACCTGTTCGTGTTCTCGATGGTCGTGCCGTTCCAGATGCTCATGTTCACGCTGTCCAATTTGGCGGACCGCATCGGCTTCAACACGCCGTTCAACATCTGCTTTATCTACCTCGGCTTTGGCGCGGGCCTGGCGGTCTTTATGTTCGCCGGTTTTGTAAAGAACATCCCGCTCGAGATCGAGGAGGCGGCCATGATCGACGGCTGCAACCCGGTCCAGGTGTTCTTTAAGATCGTCCTTCCCATCATGAAGCCCACCTATCTTTCGGTCGGCATCCTCGAGACCATGTGGGTCTGGAACGACTATCTGCTGCCCTACCTTACGCTCGACTCCACCAAGTACAAGACCATTCCTATCTTGATCCAGTACTTCCGCGGCGGCTACGGCCACGTCGAGCTCGGCCCCATGATGGCCTGCATCATGATGGTCGTTATCCCCATCGTCATCATGTACATCCTCTGCCAGAAGTACATCATCGACGGTGTGGTGGCAGGTGCCGTCAAGGGCTGATGCCGTAACTGTTTTGCAAGTTTCTGCGGCGCCCCTCAGCGCGGCGCCGCGTATCGAAAGGTAAAGACATGGCCGAGATCGTTCTCAAACATGTTCAGAAGGTGTATCCCAACAACGAGTCAAAAAAGAAGGGCTTCTTTGGCAAAAAGAAGAAGACCGAGGAGAAGAAGCACAACCTCAAGGTTACCGAGGACGGTGTGCTCGCTGTAGAGGACTTCAACCTCACCGTTCACGACCAGGAGTTCATCGTCCTCGTTGGCCCTTCTGGCTGCGGTAAGTCCACGACGATGCGCATGGTCGCCGGCCTGGAGGACATTACCTCGGGCGATGTGCTCATCGACGGCAAGCGTGTCAACGACGTGGCGCCCAAGGACCGCGACATCGCCATGGTGTTCCAGAGCTACGCTCTGTACCCCAATATGACGGTGTACGAGAACATGGCGTTTACGCTCGAGCTCAAGAAGGTCCCCAAGGACGAGATCGACCGCAAGGTTCGCTCCGCTGCCGAGATCCTGGGTATTACCGAGTACCTTGACCGTAAGCCCAAGGCACTCTCCGGCGGCCAGCGTCAGCGTGTCGCCATCGGCCGCGCCATCGTGCGTGACCCCAAGGTCTTCCTGATGGACGAGCCGCTGTCCAACCTGGACGCCAAGCTTCGTAACCAGATGCGTGCCGAGCTCATTAAGCTGCGCCACGAGATCAAGGGCACGTTCATTTATGTTACTCACGACCAGACCGAGGCCATGACCCTTGGCGACCGTATCGTGGTCATGAAGGACGGCGTCGTCCAGCAGATCGCCACGCCGCAGGAGGTCTTCAACCATCCCGCGAACATCTTCGTCGCCGGCTTCATCGGCGTGCCGCAGATGAACTTCTTCGATGCCCAGCTGGTGCGCTCGGGCAACGGCTTTACTGTCAAGACCGAGGATATGAACGTGGCGCTCGCCCCGGAGACTTGCGCTCAGCTTGCCCTCAACTGGGACGGCGGCGACGTGAAGGAGATTACGGCCGGCGTGCGCCCCGAGCAGATTCTGCTTGCCGACAAGGACGAGGAGGGTGCGCTCCAGGGCACCGTCGAGGTGACCGAGCTCATGGGCTCGACCGAGCATGTCCACGTGACCGCTCCCGACGGCCAGTTTGTCCTGATTATCCCCGTCGTCGACCTCGAGGCCAAGGGCGCGCTCAAGGCTGGCGACACCATCTGGTTCAAGTTCGAGAAGAACGCGACCCACCTCTTCGATAAGGTCTCTGGCAAGAACCTTATCTAGGCCCGGTGCATCCAGGCCCTCCCTTTGGGCGACTGCGGTATTGCCATCCTTTTGCCGCGGTCACATATAAGGCTCCCCTCCCGTCCACTGGGCGAGAGGGGAGCCTTTCTTTGTGTTGGGACTGTCTGACCGGTCGTTTGTCTCGATCTGTAACGGGTAGGGCCGATTTCGGACGTTAGATGTTACAGATCGAGACGGTTCCGCTGAGCTAACCATTTCATCTAAATCTGTAACACCAAAGGCGAATTTCACCTGCTAGATGTTACAGATTGAGATAAACCCGAGGGGAGGGGCCGGTATGTCTCAATCTGTAACGGCTGGGACCGTTTTGGTTGAGTAATTGCTACGGATCGAGATTGTTTGGCCGAGTCGGATCACAGGGTAACGTGCGGGCACAAAAAACGGAGCCGTGTTGCCACGACTCCGTTTCTCAAGAGGATGGGTAAGGGGAATGAGCTAGCTCAGGTGCCAGATCTCGTCGTTGTACTGGGAGATCGTACGGTCGGACGAGAAGGTGCCGGCGTTGGCGATATTGATGAGCGCCTTGCGCATCCAGGCGTCCTGGTCCTCGTAGTCGGCCAGCACGCGCTCCTTGGTCTGGATGTACTCCTCAATGTCGAGCAGGGCCATAAACCAGTCCTTGCCCTTAATGTCGTCGTGCAGGCGCTGCAGGCGCTCGGCGTTGCCGGTTGCCATAAAGGCCGGGTTGGTGATGAAGTCCACCAGCAGTTTAATGCCGGGCTTGCGGTAGAGCGCACCGGCGTTGTAGGTGCCGTCGGCGTAGAGCTGCTCGACCTGTTTGGACGAGGCACCAAAGGTATAGATGTTCTCGTCGCCCACGAGCTCGGCAATCTCCACGTTGGCGCCGTCGAGCGTGCACAGGGTTAGGGCGCCGTTGAGCATGAACTTCATGTTGGAGGTGCCGCTCGCCTCCTTGGAGGCCAGGCTGATCTGCTCGGAGATGTCAGCGGCGGGGATCACGCGCTCGGCGGCGGTGACGTTGTAGTTCTCGATCATGACAACCTGCAGGTAGGGAGCCACGTCGGGGTCGTTTGCAATCCACTGAGACAGCGTCAAGATCAGATGGATGATGTCCTGCGCGATAGTGTAGGCAGGCGCCGCCTTGCCGCCAAAGATGATGGTGACGGGGTGCTTAGGTCTGTTGCCGTTCTTGATATCGAGGTACTTCCAGATGATGTAGAGCGCGAGCATCTGCTGGCGCTTGTACTCGTGGATGCGCTTGACCTGGACGTCGATGATGGCGTTGGAGGGAATGGTCACGCCCTGCTCGAGCGCCATGAACTGGCGCATGATGGCCTTGGCCTCGACCTTGGTGGCGGCCAGGCGCTCAAGAACGTCCTTGTCGTCAGCGAACTTGGCGAGTTTGCTCAGATCGCCGGTGCTGCGCCAGTCGGTGCCGATCACATCGTCGAGCAGGCTGGCGAGCGCGGGGTTGGCCCCATGGATCCAGCGGCGGAAGGTGATGCCGTTGGTCTTGTTGGAGAACTTCTTGGGATAGATCTCGTAGAACGGATGAAGCTCGGTGTCCTCCAGGATCTTGGTGTGGAGGGCGGCTACGCCGTTGATGGAGAAGCCAAAGTGGATGTCCATGTGGGCCATGTGGACGGTGTCGTGCTCGTCGATGATGGCGACGCGCGGGTCATCGTGCTCGGCTTTCGCAATCTCATCGAGCTTGACGATAATGTCGGCGATGGCAGGGGAGACCTTCTGCAGGCTGGCGAGCGGCCACTTCTCGAGCGCCTCGGCAAGAATCGTGTGGTTAGTGTAGGCGACCATGGAGCGTACGATGGTCACGGCCTCGTCAAACTCGATGCCATGCTCGGTGGTGAGCAAGCGAATGAGCTCGGGGATGACCATGGTGGGGTGCGTGTCGTTAATTTGGACCACGGCGTAGTCGGCCAGATCGTGCAGGTTGCTGCCGCGCTCGACGGCCTCGTCGATCAGGAGCTGGGCGGCGTTGCTCACCATGAAGTACTCCTGATAGATGCGAAGTAGGCGGCCCTGCTCGTCGGAATCGTCGGGGTAGAGGAACAAGGTGAGGTTCTTGGCGATCTCGGTCTTGTCGAAGTCGATGGAGCTGCCGGGGACCAGGCCGTCGTCGACGCTCGCCAGGTCGAACAGGCGCAGGCGGTTCTTGGTGGGCTGGTCGTAACCGGGCACATCGATGTTGACGAGCTTGGAGGTAACGGCAAAATCGCCGAACTCGACGGTGTAGGAGCGGTCATCGTCGACTAGGATGTCCTGCTCACCGAGCCACTCGTCGGGGACGGCCTTCTGCTGGTTGTCGACAAAGCGCTGACGGAACAGACCGTAGTGATAGTTGAGGCCCACGCCATCGCCGGTCAAGCCCAGCGTGGCGATGGAATCCAGGAAGCACGCGGCCAGGCGGCCCAGGCCGCCGTTGCCGAGCGACGGCTCGACCTCGAATTCCTCGATCTTGTTGAGGTCGTGGCCTGCGGCGGTGAGCTGGTCCTTAACCTCGTCGTAGATGCCGAGGTCGATCATGTTGTTGATGAGCAGCTTGCCGATCAAAAATTCGGCGGAAATGTAATAGAGCTTTTTCTTGCCGTTGTTGAGCGGGCAGGCGGCAGAGCGCTCCTGCACGAGTTTGACGAGCAGCTTGTAAATGTGGCGATCATCGAGTTGCTCGAGCGAAGTTCCAAAGGACTGCTCGGCAAGATCCGCAAGATTGATATGGGGCATGTTTCCTCCTGTGGTGAGTCGACTACATGTCAGAAATTCAAAAGAAGCCCGCGCGAGGGATTGGGATGGCCTCGCGCGGGAAAAGCGGTCGCGTCCGCACGGTGGGGTGGGGTCGGGCGCGGTGGCTCCTATTGGGGAAGCTCAATTTCGGCTTCCGACGGGATGCGGAAGTAGGTTTCGGTCCAGTCGGTGAGCTTGTGCTCGAGCTCGCGGGTGATGGCGCCATCGAGCATGCGCCAGGTCCAGTTGCCGCCCAGGGTGGCGGGAGTGTTGATGCGCGCCTCGTTGCCCAGGTTGAGCAGGTCTTGCATGGTGTAGATGCAGGTATCGCTCACGCTGGCGGCGATGGTGCGGTTGAGTGCATCGGCCATGGGCTCGCCGGCCTGCTGGTGGGTGTACAGGGCCGCCTGCTCGCGCTGACGCGGGGTGGCCGTTCCCTCAAACCAACCGCGCGCCGTCTCGTTGTCGTGGGTGCCCACATAGGCGACGGTGTTGGCGATGTAGTTATGCGGCAGGTAGTACGAGTTGGTGCCCTCAAAGGCAAACTGCAGGATCTTCATGCCGGGGAAGCCCGAGTTGTCGCGCATGTCGATGACGCCGGGGGTGAGGAAGCCCAGGTCTTCGGCGATGATGGGCAGCGTGCCGAGCTTTTCCTCGAGCGTCTTGAAGAACTTGAGGCCGGGGCCCTGCGTCCACGAACCGTAGGACGAATCGGGCGAGGAGAACGGCACCTCCCAATAGGCCTCGAAGCCGCGGAAGTGATCCAGGCGGATGACGTCGTACATGTCGAGGGCGGCGCGAATGCGGCCCTCCCACCAGGAGAAGCCGTCGGACTCCATGGCGTCCCAGTCGTAGATGGGGTTGCCCCAGTACTGGCCGGTGGCCGAGAACTGGTCGGGCGGCGTGCCGGCGACGCTCACGGGATTGCCGGCGGCGTCGATCTTAAAGAGCTCAGGTGTCGCCCACATCTCGACGGAGTCACGCGAGACATAGATGGGCAGGTCGCCGATGATCAGGATGTCGCGCTCGTTGGCATAGGCCTTGAGGCGGCTCCACTGGCGATCGAAGAAGTACTGCGTCATCTGGTGGTAGAGCATACGCGCCGGATGGTCGGCGCAGACCTTGGCGGAAGCCTCGCCGCGGGTGCGGAGCTCCGCGGGCCACTCCCAAAACGCCTTGAGACCGCACTCCTCTTTGACGGTCATGAACTCACAGTAGGGGATGAGCCAGTCCTCGTTGGCCCGGATAAAGTCATCGAAATCGGCTGGCTTGTCGGCGGCAAAGCGCTCAGCGGCGCGGTCGAGAATCTGACGGCGGCCGCCAAAGATAGCACCGTAGTCGACATTGCTGGGGTCGGATCCCAGATACACGCCATCGATATCGCACTGCTCCAGATAGCCGGCCTCGATAAGCTCGGCAAAGTCGATGAAATTGGGGTTGCCCGCACGGGCCGAGAACGACTGATAGGGCGAGTCGCCATAGCTCGTTGTCGTAAGGGGGAGAATCTGCCAGTAATGTTGTTTGCACGAGGCGAGGAAATCGACAAAGTCATAGGCGTTCCAGCCAAAGCCGCCGATACCGTAAGGTCCGGGCAATGACGAAACGGGCATCAGAACACCGCTTGCACGCTCCATGGATGCACTCACCGTCCTTTTGAATAAGGGGCTGCGCCGTAGATGGATAGACGGCTCGTCCCGAGTTTCCATTTCTATTGTCCCTATTGTAGAACATGTTGTTTAAACATGTATAGAGAGAATGAAAAAGTTGCCGACTTTCGGTGAATGGTAGTGCGCCATAGACGATATGAGTTGAACATTGGGAGCTCCTCCCCTTGCGGCTCTTTTGTGGGTCGGGCGACAATGGTCGTCGTCATTAAAGACCGGCTGCCAGCCAGGTTGCAACAATGCAAGAAGGGTTCACATTCAGTTGGCCGTTGACACAAACAATCGCGCGAAGACCTCGTCTTCTTCGGTAAGTCCAGGCGCGGCAAGACGCGCATGGCAGTCGCCCTCACGATGCGCGCGGTCGCCGCGGACATGTCGGTCAGGTTCTGGCAGACCGCGCAGCTGGTTCTCGAGCTCGGCAACGCGAAGCGCAAGGGAACGCTGTCGAAACTGTTGAACGACGTGTCGCCCGCGAGGCTGCTCGTGCTCGACGAGTTCGTCTACGTCCCCTGCGACGTAGACGGTGCGAGGGTTCTCTACCAGGTCATTTCCGTCCATGTAGTGCTCGTAGGCCGCGGCGTCGTCGGGCTCGTCGAAGGAGAGGGACTCCGTCCAGTCCCAGTAGGCCCCCGTCCAGGCGCCCCTGCGCCTGCCGGCCGGCGTCGTCTCGTCGAAGACGAGGCCGTGGCGCAGCAGGAACTTCGACATCCGCTGCTTGGCGTGTTGCAGGTCGTCGCGCGCGTCCTCGAGGGCGCTCGTCGGGGACCCACACCTCGACGACGTTGCGGCGCGCCAGCATGCGTGCCAGCCACTCGGCGTCGCGGCGGTCGTTCTTGCGGCCGCGGTCGGCCGCGGG
>URIJ01000041.1 GCA_900547835.1 uncultured Collinsella sp. | reverse complement strand
GCGCGAACGGCGCGTTTGATTGGTGAAACTGGTGAAAATTAGATTGACGCTAACATGCTCGAGAATCCTGTCCCTCATGTCGACGGGTTTCTTTGCCAAGCTGTCCTGTGTGGTCTTGTCCATGACTTCTTACCTCCTCGTACAAGGAGTATAAGGGGAGAACAGAGAACGGAAGGGGGCGCGTGGGGGGAATCAACAGCTCCGAGGAAAAGTCCACCACTTGAGGGGCAGAAAACAACGGCCATTGAACATTCAGGGCCGACGCTCAACACTTCGGCTCGACACTTCGCTTTGGAAAGGGCCCCGGCGCGCAGGGCCTAAAGCTTAACCATGCGCGCGGCGATGCGGGCGCAGTCGCAGGCGGCCTTCTTCTCGAAGGTGTTGCAGTCGACGACCCGGCCCTCGGCGCAGGGCTTGTCGCTGATGGCGCGCACGACGACGAGGGGCACGCCGTTGAGATAAGCGGCCTGCGCGATGGTGCAGCCCTCCATCTCGCAGCACAGGTCGCCGAAGGTCGCGAGGATTCGCTCCTTCTGTTCCGCGGGCGAGACGAACTGGTCGCCGGAGACGACGCGGCCCTTGAGGACCTTAATGTCGGGGGGCGACGGCGGCCGCGGCGGCGCACGCCGCCAGCAAGGGCCGGAACGGATCGCGCAAGATCAAGGCGTCGCCCGGGAGGTCGGGCGTTACCGTCAGCCGGCGCCGCGTCTGCCGCATCATGAGGGAGAACGGCCTGGCCGGCGCATACGGCAGGAAGAGGTTCAAGGTGCACCCCGGGGCGGTCAACGAGGCCGACGTGTCGAACGTCGTCGCGCGCGGCTTCGGCGGCAGGGCGCCGTGCACCCATATATGCAGCGACTTGGCCTGCGTGCGCGTCGGGGCGTCGTGGAACTACGTCTGCCTGCTCGTCGACCTCTGCAACGGGGAGATCGTCGGCCACTCCGAAGGACCGAGGAGGGACGCGCGAGCTCCGAGCCAAGCTCTTGGATTACGTGCACTGGTACAACAACTTCAGGATCCACTCGACGCTGGGCTACATGTCGCCGGTCGAGTTCAGGGAGGCGGGGCCGTCCCTCCCGGAATCGTCCAAATAAGTGTTGCCAATCCATAGCCAATCCAGCCATCATCTTCGCGAAGGCGGACGTCAGGAAAAGCTCGGCTTGAGCTCGGTCGGACGCGGTCTGTGGGGCATCATTCAGGCTCAGGGGGTCTCCTTGTCTTCTTCGGTCGCAACCTGAATGATAGGGACGGCCCCTTCTCTCTTTCCCCTTCGTTTTCGACGCGTCACCCTCTCGGCGGGCTTAAGGCCCGCGCTCGCGGGTGCAGGGGCTACGCCCAAACCCCAAAAACGTAACGCCGTGCTCGAAGCGTTTCCGGACGTCAGCGTAATCTCAAATCCCGTTCGTCAACTCATGGGCAAGCCACCTGAGACTACTCATTTCTCCTACTGGCAATGAAGACCTGCGACCTGCAGTTTTGCAAACTGCTTGAAAGCCACCTGCGTTGATTCACTTCCTATTGCAGCTGGCGGCTTGCACGCGAAAAGGCATTTAAGTTTCAAAACGGGCGTTTTCGGCGCTATCGAGCCTCCAAAGGCATCCCGCCGCGCCCTTTGGGACAAAAACAAAAACTCAAAGCCCTGAGTTCGAAAATAGTTTTTGGAGTTGTCCCGACTTTTGTCCCCGAAGCCGACGAAACGCGACAGGGTGTCACCTGGCGGCACTCGATTCGAGACGGCACCGAAAACTGGATGCAACCGGAATGACGGGACGGCAGAACCGAAGCCATCGAGTGGGGATAGAAAAAGGCCCGGGTGCCGTGGCATCCGGGCCTTTGCTAGCAACTTGATGTTGCGGGCAGCTTAGAACTTGTGGCCGCACTTCTTGCAGACGCGCAGCTTGTTCTTGCCGTCCTTCTCGTGACCGACGCGGGTAACCTTACCGCACTCGGGGCAGACGAGATTGACGTTGGAGGCGTCGATGGGAGCCTCCTGCGAAACGATGCCGCCCTGCTGGTTGGCAGCGTTGGGCTTGACGGCCTTCTTGACGACCGAAACGCCCTCGACAACGACCTTGTTCTCGGCGGGGAGAGCACGCAGGACAACGCCCTGCTTGCCGCGATCCTTACCAGAGAGAACCTGGACCTTATCGCCCTTCTTGATATACATATATCTCCCCTAACTACAGGGTCTCGGGAGCGAGCGAGACGATCTTCATGTACTTCTTGTCACGAAGCTCGCGAGCGACGGGCCCGAAGATACGGGTGCCGACGGGCGAACCATCGTTGTTGATGACAACGCAGGCGTTCTCATCAAAGCGAATGTAGGAGCCATCCTTGCGGCGGATCTCCTTAACGGTGCGAACGACGACGCAACGGACAACGTCCTTCTTCTTGACGTTGGCGCCAGGGGTAGCCTCCTGGACAGCACCGATGAACACATCGCCGATGCCTGCATAACGACGCTTGGAACCGCCAAGCACCTTGATGCAGCGAATCTTGCGAGCGCCGGAGTTGTCGGCGACGTTCAGCATGGTTTGCATCTGAATCATGGTAGATGTTCCTCCGAACTAAGAACCGAAGAGAGGTGCGCAGCCTTTAAGCGGCTTGTGGTATGCAAGCCAGGCATACGCACATCTTCGGAAACGTACAAGTCGTAAGAGCGACTGCTTATTTAGCGCGCTCGACGACCTCGATGAGGCGCCAACGCTTCATCTTGGACATAGGACGGGTCTCCATAACGCGGACGGTATCGCCCACGCCAGCCGTGCACTCCTCGTCGTGAGCGTGCAGCTTCTTGGAGCTGGTCATCATCTTGCCGTACTTGGGGTGACGCTTACGCTCGGTGATGGTGACAACGATGGTCTTGGCACCGGAGACGGAGGTAACGACACCCGTACGGACCTTACGCGAGTTACGCGAATCAGTCATGTTCTCTCCTTAGGTCCTACTCGGCGACAGCGGACTTCTCCGCTGCGATCTCGCGGGCGCGCTGCTCCGTGAGGACGCGAGCGATGTCCTTCTTCACGGTGTTGACGCGAGCGGTGTTGTCCAGCTGGCTGGTGGCCATCTGGAAACGAAGGTTAAAGAGCTCGGCGCGCATTTCCTTCAGCTTCTCAACGAGCTGAGCGTCCGAGAGCTCACGAATCTCTGCGGGCTTCATTAGTTCTCCTCCTTGGCGGCGGCGGCGTCCTCAGCAGCCCACTTGGCCTCGAGAGCGGCCTCCTCAGCCATCTCCTTCTGGATGCGCTGCTCAGCGTTCTTAGCAGCAACAATCTTGGTCTTGATGGGAAGCTTGTGCTGTGCAAGACGCAGAGCCTCGCGAGCGACCTCCTCGGGCACGCCCTTGACCTCGAACATGATGCGGCCGGGCTTGACGACGGCCACCCACTCCTCGGGGTTACCCTTACCAGAACCCATGCGAGTCTCGGCAGGCTTCTTGGTGATGGGCTTATCGGGGAAGATCGTGATGTAGACACGACCGCCACGCTTCATGTAGCGGGTCATGGCAATACGAGCGGCCTCGATCTGACGGTTGGTGATCCAATGGGCCTCGAGAGCCTGGATACCAAACTCGCCGAAATGCAGCTCGGTATTACCCTTGGCCTGGCCCTTCATGGAGCCACGCTGCACCTTGCGGTGAAGAATACGCTTAGGGGCAAGCACTACTGACCCCTCCTCTCGGAGTTACGACGACGAGGACGGGAAGAGCCCTCGAGTGCAGGGTTGGGAACAGGCTGGCCCGGGAGCTTCTCGCCCAGGTAGATCCAGACCTTCACGCCGCAAGCGCCCATGGTGGTGCTGGCGACAGCCGTGCCGTAGTCGATCTTGGCACGGAGGGTGTGCAGAGGCACGCGACCCTCGCGGTACCACTCACGACGGCCCATCTCGGCACCGCCGAGACGACCGGAGCACTGGATACGGATGCCCTTAGCGCCGGCCTTGCGGGCGGACTGGACAGCCTTGCGCATAGCGCGACGGAAGGCAACGCGGCCCTCGAGCTGCTCGGCGATAGACTGAGCAACGAGGTTGGCGTCGAGCTCGGGGCGCTTGATCTCGACAACGTCGACGGAGAGCTGGCCCTTGGAGACGCCAGCGACCTTCTCGAGCTCGGTGCGGAGGGTATCGATCTCGGCACCCTTCTTACCGATGACAACGCCGGGGCGAGCGGTGAGGATGATGACCTTCACCTTGTCGCCAGCGCGCTCGATCTCGACGCGGGAGACAGCTGCGCGGGAAAGACGCTTCTCGAGGTACTTGCGGATCTCGAGATCGTTACCGAGGGTCTTAGCGTAATCCTTCTCTGCGAACCAGCGGGAGCGCCAGTTCTCGGTGATGCCAAGACGGAAGCCGGTGGGGTAGACTTTCTGACCCATACAGCTTTACGCCTCCTTTCGAGGAGCAACGACGACGGTGATGTGGGAAGTACGCTTCAGAATGCGAGAAGCGGAACCCTTGGCGCGGGGACGGATGCGCTTAAGCGTCGGACCCTCGTCAACATAGGCAGCGGCGACAACCAGGTTGTCGGCACGCAGACCGTTGTTGTTCTCGGCGTTCGCAACGGCGGAACGGAGAACCTTCTCGACATCCACGGCGACGGCGCGGTCGCAGAAGTGGAGGATGTCGAAGGCCTGAGCGACAGGCTTGCGGCGGATCAGATCGACCACCAGGCGGGCCTTGCTGGGGGAAACACGCACGTACTTAGCGACGGCGCGAACCTCGGTGGCCTCAGTTTCAATAGACTTAGTTGCCATTTACGGTTAACCCCCTATTTGGCCTTGTGGCCACGGAACGTACGAGTCGGCGCGAACTCGCCGAGCTTGTGACCAACCATGGACTCGGTAACATACACGGGCACATGCTTGCGGCCGTCGTGGACGGCGATGGTGTGACCAACCATCTCGGGGAAGATGGTGGACGCGCGGGACCAGGTCTTCACGACGTCCTTCTTGCCAGCCTCGTTCATCGCGGTGATACGCGAGAGAAGGCGAGTCTCCACGAACGGGCCCTTTTTGAGACTTCTGCTCATAAGTGCTTTCTCCTAAAACTCGGTATCCGAAATTACTTCTTACGGCGACGAATGATGTGCTGGTTCGAGACCTTCTTCTTCTTGCGCGTACGAAGGCCCTTCGTCGGCTTACCCCAGGGGGTAACGGAGGGACGACCAGAGGTGTGGTTCTTGCCCTCGCCACCGCCGTGCGGGTGGTCGACAGGGTTCATGACGGTACCGCGGACGGTCGGGCGCACGTTCATGTGACGCTTACGGCCGGCCTTGCCGATGACGATGTTGGAGTGATCGGCGTTGCCGACCTCACCGACGGTGGCGCGGCAGGTAACGAGGATGCGGCGCATCTCGGAGGAAGGCATACGGACGATAGCGTACTTGCCCTCCTTACCCATCAGCTGGCAGGAGTTACCGGCGGAACGGGCGATAGCGGCGCCCTTGCCCGGCTGGAACTCGACGGCGTGGATGAGCGTACCGACGGGGATGTCGGCGAGGGGCAGAGCGTTGCCCGGCTTGATGTCGGCGTCAGAACCGGACATGATGGTCTGACCGACCTCGAGGCCCTTGGGGGCCAGGATGTAGCGCTTCTCACCGTCAGCGTAGTGCAGCAGAGCGATGCGAGCGGAACGGTTCGGATCGTACTCGATCGTGGCAACCTTGGCGGGCACGCCGTCCTTGTTGCGCTTGAAGTCGATCACGCGGTAACGACGCTTCACGCCGCCGCCCTGGTGGCGGGTGGTGATGCGGCCGTTGTTGTTACGACCGGCCTTCTTGGGCAGGGGCTCGAGAAGAGACTTCTCGGGCTTGGTGCAGGTGATCTCGGAGAAGTCGGAGATCGTCTGCCAACGCCTACCAGCGGAGGTCGGCTTAAGGTGCTTTACAGCCATTACAATCCCTTTCAATAGGAATCCGTTAGCCATCGCAGACAGGGATTCGAGGTTCTGCCTCGGGTGCGATGACACCGGACGTATACACGGTTCCGGGCGTGTCCATTTTATACGCCCAAAACCTTGAGCTCCCGCCTCCCCTATTTGGGAGGCATGAGCTCACTCAACAGCAGCGAGTCTTAGGCCTGGTTGCCAAAGACCTCGATGGTGTCGCCCTCGGCCAGCGTGACGATGGCCTTCTTCCAAGAACGGGTCTTGCCGGCGACATAGCGCACGCGCTTGGTCTTGGGCTTGACCGTCAGGGTGTTCACGCGAACGACCTTGACGCCGAAGATCTCCTCGACAGCGTCCTTGATCTGATACTTGTTAGCATCCTTGGCGACCTCGAACGTGTACTTGTTCAGCTCCATGCCGGAGAAGGAACGCTCGGACACGATCGGACGGATGATGATCTCGTGGGCGGTCATTTATGCAAGCACCTCCCCGAAGTGAGCGGCGATGTCGGCGGGCATCAGCACGGCGTTGTTGTTGACGAGATCGTAGGTGTTGGCCTCGTCAGCGGTGATGATGAACGTCTTGGGAATGTTGCGGAACGACAGGTAGGCGTTGACGTCCTCATCGCGAACGATGATGGTCAGACGCTTGCCCTCAAGGCCGAGAGCCTTGAGCATGGCGACGGCAGCCTTGGTGGAAGGCTTCTCGAAGCCGTAGTCGTCGACGAGCACGAGCTCGCCATCGGCCAGCTTGGCGGACAGCGCGGAGCGCATAGCCAGCTTGACCTCCTTGTTGTTCATACGCTTAGCGTAGGAACGGGGCTTGGGGGCGAAGACAACGCCACCGTGACGCCACTGGGCAGCACGGATGGAACCCTGGCGGGCACGGCCGGTGCCCTTCTGACGCCAAGGCTTCTTGCCGCCACCGGAAACCTCAGAGCGACCCTTAGCAGACTGGGTGCCCTGACGCCAAGAGGCCATCTGGCACTTGACGATGTGGTGCATAACGTGGATGTTCGGCTCGATGCCGTACACCTCAGCGGCGAGCTCGGCCTCGGCGACCTTCTTGCCCTCGCTGTTCTTTACTTCAAACTTTGCCATTTAAGTGTTCTCCTTGGTATGACGCTGGGCTAAATGGGCTGGGCCCTTAGGCCATACGGATGGCGACGAGACCATTCTTGGCACCCGGGACAGCGCCCTTGACCAAGATGAGGTTCTGCTCGGCATCGATGCGGACAACGGAAAGGTTCTTGACGGTAACGCGCTCGTTACCCATGTGACCGGCCATCTTGACGCCCTTGAGGACGCGCGCAGGATAGGCGCACTGACCGATAGAACCGGGGTGACGCTGGAAGTGAGAACCATGCGTCATAGGACCGCGGCGCTGACCCCAGCGCTTGATGCGACCCTGGAAGCCCTTACCCTTGGAGGTACCGATGACGTCGACCTTCTCGACATCAGCGAAATCAGCGACGGTGACGACCTCGCCGACCTTGTGCTCCTCGCCGTTCTCGACGCGGACCTCACGAAGGAAGCGGACAGGCTCGACGCCAGCCTTGGCGAAGTGACCAGCCATGGGCTTGTTCACGTTCTTGGCCTTGATGTCGCCGAAACCGATCTGGACGGCGTCATAGCCGTCGGTTGCCTGAGTTTTAACCTGCGAGACAGCGCAGGGGCCAGCCTGGATGACCGTGACGGGAACGACGTTGTCGTCCTCGTCCCAAACCTGGGTCATGCCAATCTTGCGGCCGAGAATCATGCTGATCAAGATATGATCCCAACTCTCGCGTGGTCTTGGGACAATGCGTACACCACCGAGCATACGCCCCTAGAGGACCACTACTTACACGACGTGCTCCCCAGCCTTGTATTGCGTCCGGACTACCTGACAACCCTATTAAGCAGGCATTTTGTCCAGCCAGAATACTCCCCTGGTTTCACACAGCTGTTTAGTATACACGGCTGCGGGCGTATCCATCGAGATTCATATTTCACTCACATTGTTTACGCAGGTAAAGTGCGTGGATGTCTCCTGGGCACGGCGGAGGGTCGGGAGACGACACGTTGATGTCTGCTTAACTCTGCTCGCTCAGGCTAAAGACTTTGTTGGGGATCCACTATTTGTTGGAGGGTGAATTTGCTTTGAAGCGGTTTGCCTTCCGCTTGTGGCTTTTTTGAATTGGCGGCTGACGCTGCCGCGACTTATTGCCAAGAGGACTTCAACACCATCGGCGCTCATGAGACGAGCGGGACACGGCGACCTCCTCAAGGCAGAAGAGGAAGGCCCGCGCTCCAGCTCCATTATCGCGGCATCCCGTTTCGGGGCGAAGAACTAGAGCACCGAGAACCGGATGAAATTGTACGTGCAGATCACGATGATGAGCACGAGGGCGAACACGTAGAGCTTATCGACCGCCGCCGAGTCCATCCGGCGCAGCAGGCGGCGCCCCACGACCGACCCAAGCACCGCCATCGCCGCCATGCCCAGCAGGACCACGGAGAGGAACGCGGGCACGCTGCCCGTGGCCAGCGTGTAGATGAGGCTCGCCGTCTGCGAGAACGCGATGATGAACAGCGACGCCTGCGCGGCGGGCTTGCTCTCCATGGCGAAGAAGAAGACGAGGATGGCCAGGTTGAAGGGGCCGCCGCCGATGCCGAGGAAGGACCAGCACGCCCCGGCGCAGAACCCTATGAGCGCCTGCGCCCACGCATTCTCGAGCTTGAGGCCCTTGATGCGCGCCTTGTTGAGCGTGTAGGCCAGCACGAGGACGGCGAGCACGATGAGCACGGCGGCCTGGACCGCGCCGACGAGCTCGGCGTCGGGGAACACGGACCCCAGCCGGTTGAACAACATCTTGCCGATCACGCCGCCCACCGCGGAGCTGACGGCGATGGGCGACATCGCCCGCGCGTCGATATCAGACTGCCCGCTCGCCGCGTTCTGCGCGAGCGTGGAGAGCGACATGATGAGCACCGACATGCTCGAGAGGAAGCTCACCGTGCTCACGCTCATGACGTTCATCGCGTCGACCACGGGCTTGATGATCACGCCGCCGCCGATGCCACAGAGCGGCCCCAGAAGCGACGCCAGGAAGCATACCGCGAAGACCAAGATGTATTGAGGACCCATCCGAACAAGCTCCTATCGATCGAGCAACACCCTATGCAACGAATTGCAAGCGTTCGTATCATTCAAAACCGCAGCGTATGGTTGTGGACTTTTACATATCTCGAACGCTGCTGCGCGATATGTCCCTATTTACGCCGCTCATGCGGAGCACCGTTGCGCCAAGGGCTAGGCGTCCCCGCCAATCTGCCTGCCGAGTCCCTCAATGGCCCGCGCACCGTCTCGACACGCCGCTAGTAGTTGGCGAAGTAATCCTGGTTGAAGATGCACGCGTAGACGACGTCGAGCAGCAGCGCGGTGGAAACGCTCATGGCGAAGTGCCCGATGTTGTCCTCGCGGTGCATCCGGACAGGAAGTTGATGGTCGCCACGTCGGCGACACCCACGGCGTCCATCACGGGCTTAATGATGATGCCCCGCCGACACCGCAGATGGCACTGATGGTAGAGGCGAAAAACGCAATGGCGAATACGATTGCTAGCATATGAAGCGCCTAGACTCTTCCCTACTTGTCAGGCATGGCTGCTGCGAGCGTCCGCTCAGCGCGCTCGCAATAGGACGCGGCGCGCCCCTCGTCACCCTTGTTCTCGTACTGAACCGAGAGCATCTGGCAGAGCAGGGCCTCTTCCATGCCAGCCGCCTCCGACAACGCGCGCTCCATCTCGTCGATATAGGCATACGAGCCCTTGAGGAAGACGTCATAGGTGCGACGGTCGGCACGCGCAGCCTCGCGATCACCGTGCTCCTCGAGGTAGGAGAGCACCTCGCGTGCGTGGGGCTCATCCCCGATCTCCACGTAGAAGGAGAACGCCTTTGCCGCCAGCGCGAGTGTCTGCTCCTCGCTCATCTTGAGCGAACCCATCTCGCGGATGATGCGCTCGGATGCCTCGACGTCATCCATGGCAAGAGCTGCGTTCAAGCGCATGAAAAGCACGTTGTACTTGGGGTACAGCACGCTAGTGAGCGGGCGGTTCAGGACCTTGAGGTAGTTGTTGAGGTCGCCCTCGCGCAGGTACGCCTCGAGCTTGGCGAAGGTTGTGCGCTTTTGGACCTCCATGTAAATGGTGAACCCGACCGCAACCACTACGACCACAATGCCGATCGTCTTCATATCCATGGATAGGCCTTTCTCTTAACGTTGGAGGCGCGAGGGCCGGGGGCGCTCAAGCATAACGGCGGGCGCACGTCCCGCCACCAACTCGCCGTCACGAACATATCCCTCTTCGCGACCAGCGAGCTCCTCAATCAGGCAGGCACGGAGCACGGCGATGCGCGCGGCGCGCTCCGGAGCGTCGATGAGGTCGTGCTCCTCACGCGGATCGGCGTCCAGGTCGAAATACTGCTCCACCCCGGTCCGTGTGAACCAGATGTACTTGTCATGCGGGGTCACGATCCACTGGTTGGACTGCTCGCGGCTGCCGCTGTGCTCGCCGTGCAGGTATGCACGGTTCAGCGGCGCGGCGCCGGTAAGCTCGCCCATGAGCGAGGCGCCCTCCACGCCGTCGGGCACGGGCAGGTCGCACGCCTCGAGGATGGTGGGCATAAGGTCCATGAGTTCCACCGTGCTCTCGCTCACGCCGCGAACGCGCTCGCCGCCCGGCACATCGACGTTTTTGCCCACGTGCACGATGAAGGGGATGCGCGCGGAGCCCTCGTAGGGCAACACCTTGCGAAAGAGACTGTGGTCAAAGAGCATCTCGCCGTGGTCGGAGCAGAACACGATCACGGTGTCGTGGTAGGTCTCGTCGTTCTCGAGCGCCGTGATGAGCCGGCCGATCTGGTGGTCCATATGTGTGATGCAGGCATAATAGCCCGCCATGGCCTCGCGGCGCAGCTCGGCGTCGCGGCAGCCGTGCACGCTGTCCAAGATCATGCCATCGCGCTCGGTGGCATCGGCGTCATCCCAATCGCCAGCGGCAGGCGCGCGCAGCTCCATGTCGCGGTACAGATCGAAGTAGGTCTGCGGCGCGTCGAAGGGCGGGTGGGGCCGCACGAAGCTCGTCATGAGGAAGAACGGGCGCGTGCGATCGCGGGTCTCCAAAAAGCGGATGGACTCGTCCACCACCCAGTTGGTGGGGTGCAGGCGCTCCTCGTAGGCCCAGGGATGGGTGATCCAGGAGTTGTTCTCAACGCCCGAACCGTTCACGTCGGCGAATTCGCCCAGTTCATTTTTGAGGAAGCGCATGTAGTCGTCGGAGACGTTCTGGTGCATCCAGTACGGCAGGTTCGCCTTGCGGTAGTGGCCGATGTAGCCGTCATGCAGGCGCATGTGCTCGAAGCCGCAGCCCAAACGCGGCGGATGCACGTGCATCTTGCCTACCACGGCGGTCTGGTAGCCGCCGTCGCGCATCTCCTGCGCGAGCATATGGTCGTACTCCCACGCGATACCGTCCTGGTAACCCACGCGGCCCGTGCCCGCGGGCGTCTTGCCGCAAAAGAGGGCGGCGCGCGCCGGGATGCAACTCGGGCAGGCGGAGTAGGCGTTCTCGAACAGCATGCCGTCGGCGGCGAGCGTGTCCAAGTAGGGCGTCTGCACGTCCGGATGGCCGTCGATACCCAGGCAGTCGCCGCGCATCTGGTCGCACATGATAAGGAGAACGTTGGGTTGCTGGGGCATAGGGAACTCCAAACTCACGGGAACGGGATGAAGATTGAGTGGTCAAGGCGGGAGGGGCGCAGAGCCCCACACAACTACGACGAGGCAAAACCCGGGCAGGATCAGCGCCGCGTGAACATGCGAGCCACGCGCTGCAGGCCGGGATAGGCGTACTCCAAAAACTCACGCAGCCCGCAGTAGCCCGCATCGTAATAGGCGATGTTCAGGCGCTTGCAGTTGCGATGGCAAATGCCCTCAAAGGGGCAATCGGCGCACCGCGCGCAATCGCGACGCGGCTCGTTCAAAAACATGCGCATGGTCTCACAGGTCGCCATTGCCTCAAGGGAATCGACGCGAATATCGCCCACGCGGTACTCATCCAGCGCATAGAAGTCGCACGGATACACCGAACCGTCGCTTTCCACCACGAACTGCGGAGCGCAGCGGCCGAGCATACCGCACTGCGACGGAAACTGCCCGAGCGCCATCTGCATGACGTTCTCGAACAGCCAGATGCTCACATAGCGCCCAGCACCGAGCTCGCGCCACCACAAGTCGAACAAGCGGCGGTAGAACGAGGAGAAGGCACGCGGGTCGAGCGAGAACGTGTCCCGCTCATCGTCGAGGCCCGGCAGGCACGGGATGAACTGGATATGGGTGATCTTCTCCTGCTTGATGAAGGAGAAGACGCGCTGTGGATGCGCCGCCATCTGCGAGGTGAGGACCGAGAGTATGTTGACGTCCACGCCGCGCTCGCGCAGCAGGCGAACGCCGCTCATGACGCGCGCGTACGTGGCGGCACCGTGCGCATCGGGACGCATCGAATCGTGCAGGTCGCGATAAGCGTCAACCGAGACTCCGATGAGGAACCCGTGCTCGCGGAAGAACTCGGCCCATTCCTCTTCGATCAGGTAGCCGTTGGTCTGCAACGCCCAGCTCACCCGCTGGTTCTCACGGCGCTCCTCCACCCGCGCGACGAACGAATGGAAGAAGTCAAGGCCGGCCAGGGTGGGCTCGCCGCCCTGGAAGGCGAAAGAAATGTGCGCATCACTCGCCACGGCGAGTGCACGGTCGATGATGGCACTTGCCACGTCTTCGCCCATGACGCGGGCGCTCCGCTCCTCGCGATGAGCAGCGACATCGCAGTAAAAGCAGTACCTGCACCGCATGTTGCAAGCACTCGATGCCGGTTTTATCAAAAAGCCAATATGCTTCGCGCACATGGCACATACCCCCTTCGCACAGGCTAGCCCTCACTCATCGGGCCGGAAACCACCTCCTTACCCGAGGCGGCGCATCCGGCCCGCACAATCACCGCATGAATCTTAGGCCAAGCCCAGGCGCTCCTTTTGCTCGGCCGGGGACTCATGCTCCTCCAGGCCGCGCAGCAGCAGGTCAATCATGCGCTGTTCGGCGTGGTCGTCCTTGCCGGCGAGATTATTAACCTGGCCGTAGTCACTCTCAAGGTCGAACAGCATCGTCTGCTCGACCTCGGCGAGCGGCGTGGCTCCCTCGATCTGGGCCGGCTTCTTACAGGGGATCTTGAACAGCGGGTACTTGGTGCGTTTGAAGTAGCGGCCACACTCAATCTCCTCCGGGCAGTCCGAACCCATCTTTTTGCGGATGGTGTGCGGCAGTGCGGT
>URIJ01000040.1 GCA_900547835.1 uncultured Collinsella sp. | reverse complement strand
CCCCCGGTGAGCTGGGCGCCACCAAGACTCGCGAGCTTTCCGATCAGACGCGCGCCATGGTGCGTCCCGTCTCGGGCGTGAGCGGCCAGAATACCGCCCGTAGCTCGGTTTCGGGCTCCACCGGCTCCTACGAGGTCGAAAAGCCCAAATCCAACAAGAACAAGATCATCGCCGCCGTGGTGGCAGCCGTTGCCGTCATCGGTATCGTGGTGGCCTTTGCCACAGGACTCTTTGGCGGCGAGCAGGTCACCGTGCCCGATGTGCTGGGCAAGGACCAGCAGACCGCTATCGAGCTGATCAAGGAGGCCGGCCTTGAGGTCGGAACTGTCGACCAGAGCTATAACGACGATGTCGACGAGGGCAAGGTCGCCGAGCAGACGCCCAACGGCAACACCAAGAAGGCCAAGGGCACCAAGGTGAACCTGGTAATCTCCAAGGGCCCCAAGCCCTCCGAGAAGGTTGAGGTTCCCCGGCTGGTCGGCCTGACCAAGGACCAGGCAGAAGCCGCGCTGGCAAGCGTTGGCCTGAAGGGCAACGCCTCCGAGGAGGCCAACGAGGCCGATGAGGGCCAGGTCTTTGAGCAGGGCACCGAAGCCGGTAAGGAAGTCGAGAAGGGCACGACCATCTCGTACAAGGTCTCGAGCGGCCCGGATACCACGTCCGTCCCCGACCTGACCGACATGACCGAGGCCCAGGCGCGCAACGCCCTCGATATGGCAGGCTTTGGCGTCGACGTCAGCTACCAGGAGAACGACTCCGTCACCGAGGGCACCGTCATTAGCTGGAACCCCAGTGGCAAGCAGAAGCCCGGCGCCACGATCACCGTCGTCATTGCCAAGAAGTCCGGCAAGGCCTCCGTCCCGGGCAACCTATACGGCAAGAGCATTTCCGCCGCCGTTACCGCGCTCAACAACGCCGGTTTCTATAACATTGGCTTCTGTGACCAGAACGGCAATCCCGTGAGCGGTAACGAGGATGCCACCGTTACGGGCGTCTCCCCCACCGGCAAGCAGTCCACCGACAGCACGATCACGCTGACGGTTTCGCTTTCTGGCTCTGCCTCGGGTGACGATTCCGACACGACGACTAACTAGTCGACAACCCATCACCTGCAGCGGCTATGGCCGCAAACATATTCGCTCAACGGCGCCCGCTTGCTCCCCCGCAAGCGGGCGCTTTATTTATCGACAGACCATGGCCCCTTAGCAACGCAAAGAGGCCCGCAAAAGCGAGCCTCCCAGGTGACAACAGAATATGTAATGCAGTAATTACTGGCCGCAGAACTTCACCATGATCTCGACCATGGACTCTTGCCTATGGACAAAATGTCCATAGGCAAGGAGATGAAAGAGTAAGGACAACGCCCTCTAAAAGAAGGCCGTATATGAAGATTGCATATCCCTTTTGCCTTCATATACTCAAGAAGCACCCCTCGAAGCGCTCCTGAGAGGCCCCCTTGGATGCAACCCAGGGGATCCAGATTCTGGTAGACATCGGCGCAGCAAAATCCTGCCGCGCAGGCACGAACGGACATCTTGACTCCTAACGCAATGCGGGGCGCCCCAAGACACCCCGCCACGACAAAAAACTAGTTCTCGTAGACCAGCGGGTGGCCCCAACTGCCCTCGATCTTGCAGGTCTCCGCCGCAAAACCGGCAGCGAAGTCCAAGCTCTCGCGAATCGCGGCCTCGCCGCACTCGCCGGCCTTCTTCTTGGAAAGATAGGTGACCAAAAACGCCGTCAGCAGTGAATCGCCGGCCGCCATAGCGTCTTTGAGCTCCTCGGGCGCCACGGGCTTGATGCCCTGCTCGTAGAAGTTTTCGCCGTCATAGGCGACGGAGCCCTTGCTCCCGCGCGATGCGCATACGATTTGAGGGCCAAGGGCCTTCACCCACTCGAGCTTCGCCTTGATATCCTCCAGGGAAGCGTCGCCCATGGACATAAAGGCGTACGTCACAAATGGCGCAATCTGCCCGAAGTGCTCGTCGGTGGAGTCATCGGAGAAGTCGAAGCTGATAGGCACGCCGGCAGCCTTGATCTTGGGGAGCTCGCGCTCGGTGAAGCAGTAGTTGCCGCTGTGCACCAAATCGAAGCCGCTGACGTACTCGGCGGCGAAGCGGTCTATCACGTAGCGCATGTCGCCACGTATGCCGCCTTCATTGGAGCCCAGGAAGATACGGTCCCCGGTCTCGTCAACGGTCACGCGAGCGGCGCCGTTGACGCCCAGGACCTGCTGGCAGCGAAGAAGCTCGACGCCCTCGTCCTCAAGCGATGCTATAACGTGCTCGGCCTCCTCATCTGATCCGAAGATTCCCATGTAGGCGCTGCGATCGACGCCGAGCTTCTTGGCGAAGACGGCGAAGTTAACTGCATTGCCGCCGGGATACATGGTCTTGATGTGCTCGTACTTATCGACAACGTTGTCTCCAAAGCCGAGCACGCTTATAGGATAGGCTGCCATGGTTATCTCCATTCAGGTAAACCGCCGTGGCTACGGCGAGCAGAAGAGGCGCGAGGATTCGCACGTCTCAACGCGCTTCGCGCCCCGTTCTAAAATCGCTAGTACTTCTCGATGCCCATGTAACGACGCACGTCCGGGTGATGGTCGAACACCTTGCCGCGAGCGGAGCGCAGCTCACAGTTCATCGCGTAGAACAGGATTGGATCAAGGAACGCGCGAACGCTCGCCGGTACTTGGTCCATGCCGTACTCCATGGCGTCGAGCACCATAAGAGTGTCGGTATGGGTCTCGAGGAATGCGAGGGCGCGCTCATCCATGGCTCGGCACTCACTAGAAGACATCTGCAGGAAGTAGAAGACTCCGGGCTCGGTCACCTCGAAGGGGCCGTGGAAGTACTCGCCGGAGTGGATATAGGCGCAGCTCTGCCACTGCATCTCCATAAGCGAGCAGATAGCGAAGCCATAGGCCTGGCTAAACACGGGACCGGACCCCAAGATATACAGGAACTTGTGGTCCTGGCACAGGGCGGCAAAACGGTCGCAGAGTTCGGCGTTGACCTTCTCGCGAGCCGCAGGCAGGATCCGGTCCATCTTGGCGATGCCTTCGTACATATCGGCAAGGTCAGCATAACCTTCCTGCTGATCCAGGAGCTCGGAAGCGAGAGCCAAAGAGATGCCGGCGGGCACCTCCGCCTGCGGAACTCCCTCGCCCCACGGATATACCCAGCACGTCCACTCACCGTTATCGATGCCGGAGCCGGCGTTGTCGGTCTGTGCGATAACGGTTGCGCCCGCCGCCTTGGCGATCGAGCACGCATCGATTACCTCGGGAGTGTTGCCGGAGTGGCTGCAAGCGATAACAAGGGACTTTTCGCCCAGGCGCTTGGGACGCATGATATCGAACTCGCGGGCGGTATACGCCTCGCTGGCAAACGTAGTCGCCTCGCGCTTGAGCAGCTCGTGGGCGGGCAGCAGGTCGATGAGGGAGCCGCCGCAGGCAACCCAGAAGACGCTATCGAAACCGCCCTTTTCAGCGATTGCGTCGGCGATAAGATCATGTGCGTTCATTGTTATTCTTCCTTTCGATACGGCGGACGAATCCGCCAACGTTTACTGCGAGTCTTCTCGTCAAGCGTGTTGACTTCCCCACGCGAATGGGAGCTACGCGCTAGTCGACAAAATACCTCTCGAAGGCGTCCATGTTGTGCCGGTCCGCTGCTGCGGGATCATCGAAATACCTTCCATCGGTGATCTCCTGGCCAAGATAGCCCTCGAACCCATGCGCGTTGAGGACGCGTACGAAATCGTCCATACTGTGCTTTCCATCGCCCCAAACCAGATGGCCATATGGGTCGCCATCAATGAAGCGCATGTTCCTTATGGCACCATCGCTAAACTCGGCAAACCACTCTTCAAGGCTCTCGCCGGCGACTCCCATAGCGGTAGTGTCCACCATTGGAGTAAGGTGCGGGCTGGCTACTTGGTCAAGCATGCGCCTGGCGTCCGCGAGTGTAACCACCAAGTTGCTCTCTTCCGGCCTCAGGCTCTCCATGCAGAGGGTCACGCCGTGCTCGCCGGCATAGTCCGCAAGAATCGCCAAGTGCTCGGCAGAGCGCTTCCAAGCCTCCTCGCGGTCCTCGTCCCAATCGCCCCAACCGGAGTTGATGGACATATACGGGGCGCCGAGCACCTCGGCGAGCTCGATGCCGTGCTTAAAGTAAGCGAGGCTCCGCTGCGCGTGGAGGGGCTTTCTGGCAGCGTACTGCCACGGATACACCACGTTCTCCGGGCACAGGGAGCTCCCGGAGAGTCCGCGGGACTCGATCTTGCGGCGAAGCTCGTCGGCCTCGAAATACCCCGTGTGGTCCAGCGTCACGTGCGGCTCGGCCGCCCAAAGCTCGATGGTTTTGAAGCCAAGGCGCTGCTGAGCATCAAGGAAGTAATCGAGCGACCACATGATGTAGTGAATGTTCATGCCGGCGACCTGCTCGCGACGCAGACGGGGTGTGGAAGCGCTTAAATCCATGCTGGGCACCTCCTACATCGGCAGTAGGCCGGAAATCACAGTCGCGACCAATCCGAACAGAACCATGAAGATAAAGAACTTCCAGATGGTCTTCCACCATTGCCCGAAGGAGATCTTCGCCACGGCAAGACCCGCGACGGTCATGCCCGCAACGGGGCTGATGGTGTTGACGGTCTGGTTCGCGAACTGCAGAGCGGTGACGGCAGCCCCGGGATTGAGGCCCATAAGCTCGGTCAGCGGGCCCATGACGGGCATGGTGAGTGCAGCGAGGCGGAGCTGGAAGGAACCAGCAGCGAAAGCAGGCCGAGGACGATGTACATGAAGGTGGTATAGATGAAGGACGGAGCGCCCGCAAGGAGTCCGACGAGCCAGTTAAGAATAGAGTCGATGATCATTCCGCCCTCTGCGACGACCAGGATGCCGCGGGCGATGCCGATGATGCAGGCTGCGTAGGCGAAGTCGGCGATTCCGCGGACGAACTCCTCCGCAATGGTCTTCTCGTCCAGGCCGCCGAGTATGCCGGCAAGAAGGCCCATGGCCAGGAACACCATGGAGATCTCGTCCATATACCAGCCCTGGGTAACGAGGCCCCACACGATAACGCCCATGCCGACCGCGAAATCAATGAGGACGAGCTTGTGGCGAAGCGTGAACTCCTCTTCGATAGAAGCATCGGTGACAGAGAACTCGATGCGCTTCTGCTTATCGTCCTCATAGGTGATGGAGGACTTGGGATCGAGCTTGACGCGGCGCGCGTAGCGCATGGCCCAGAAAATGCCCGCGGCGGTGAAGATGACCCACAGGATGGCGCGGAGTCAAAGCTGGGGATTTCCCTCGATGCCGATAACGCCCTGGGCGATCAGCACGTTGAAAGGATCAATAGTGGATGCGCAGTAACCAAGGTTGGGGCCGAGGAAGCAGATGATGAACGCGGTCATGGAGTCATACCCGATGCTCAGCATGATGGGGATGAAGATCGCGTAGAACGGCAGCGCCTCCTCGGACATGCCGAACGTGGTGCCGCAGATCGAGAGCAGGATCATGGAGATGGGGATGATCAAGATGTCCTTGTTCTTCAGCTTCTTGATCACGCGGCTCATGCCGGCGTTTAGGGCGTTGGTCTTGGTGACGATGGCGAACGATCCGCCGATCAGCAGGACGAACGCGACGACATCGGCCGCAGCCTGAATGCCCTTGGCGGGAGCCTGCAGGACGGCATCGATGCCCTGTCGCAGATCGACGGTCTCCCCCGTCTCCGAATCGGTGTAGACCTTGTCGACCTCTTGGTACGTTCCGGCTACGGCGACTTCTCGCTCGCCCGCGGCCGTCTGAATGGTCTGGCGGTCGAACTGACCCGATGGGACGATCCATGTGAGCACCGCGAAGAACACGATCAGCATGAACGCGATGGTGTACACATGGGGAAGCTGGAGATGGAATCTGCGCTTGGGCTTCTCCTGTTTGGCATCCGGCATTCTTAACCTCCTGCCAGAGCAACGATGCTTGCCAAAAATCCTTCACGTATAGGCAAACATCTTAGGTTGTTCTATGTATAACCTGCATGAAGGCGTCGGTCAAGAAACATATTAGGTTGTTCTATAAGTGGTAACTTTTACGCGCTAAACGGACCTGCCGCGGCAATACGAGAACAGCGCTGTGTGAGACAGAGCCGCTAGATATCGAAGCTGTAGCGCGAACCCACGTAGTACTGTCTGCCATAGCAGAAGCGCTCTCCGTTGGAATCGAGAAAGCCCGCGTTCATGAAGAACAGCGGCTCCCCTACTGGGACCTTGAGCTCGCGGGCGGCATCAATTCCCGCACGGGCGATCTCCAGCCTGCAGGGATCGGACGAGCAGGGATACCTACCCGTACGCTCCCCCACGGCCTCGAATATCGAACAATTGGAGAGACCGATATCTTTGAGAAATTCGAATCCATCGACAGGATAGTAGTTGTTCTCGAACAGGACCGGCACGCCGTCTGCGGTACGCACGCGTGAGACCAAGATGAGGTCAGAGCCTTCATCCAAGCCAAAGAAAGAAGCGAGGTCGCGATCGGCGGCAACGGTCTTGCGGGCAACGACGCGAGCGCCCGCCTTCATGCCGTTTTCAGCGCATGCTTGGGTAAAACTCTGAACATCGTCCTTCTGATGCACCTTGCGAATTATCTTTGTCGCGGTCACAAACGTACCACGCCCCTGCCGCTTGGTGAGATACCCCTCGCCCACAAGCTCCTCTATTGCGCGGCGAACCGTGACCCTTCCCACGCCGTACATCTTAGAAAGCTCAAGTTCCGTTGGAATCTGCGAGTCAACGGGATATGTCCCCTGTTCGATATCGCTCTTAAGCAAATCGAGCACCTGTTGATACAGCGGGGCGGAAGAGCCCCCATCCAGATGCGCATCCACAAAAACTCTCCCTTTAAGGCGTTCGCGATCTCAACGACTCCATTCTACCGCACACGGAAAAATGAGGTTAAACACATAGGGGCCCTGCATGTTTGAGCGTATCGGGAATCTGGTCGCTGATTTCGTCCGCATTTGCTTGCGAAAAACCAAAACGCTCCTCGCGCTTGGCGAACACGGTGAGGCCCGCCGCCTTGCACGCAGCGATCGATGATGCTCGTGTGATGTTGGCTTCCTTCCTTTGCTTGCGAGGCGCGTCACTCGTCCTGCTGAGCCGCGGGCCCATCGTTCGGCGTGGCCTGCCTGCGCGGGGCATGCCGGGAATTGATGTAGTCGTATGCGTAGGCGATCTCCGTGACGGGGACCTCCACGTGGTAATGGGCGGAAATGTCAGAGAAGCTCGTGCGGAATGCGATCGAGGTAGGCTCTGTGTCTCGGGGATGTTCATGCGGCTGGTCCTCCTTTCGCCACACACCTTACGGGCGGGGTGGTGCGCGGAACGGGTTGGCGCCAGTGTTTCGTCACGGGCGCGTGCACTTCGGCACTCCATGCTACATCTGAGTGGCATATGGCGACTTCTCGACACTCGCGCTCGACACAGCGAGCGGAAATGGCGCTGCCTGCCGAGCGCCTCGCGGGCGCATCCCGACCGCAGAAGTGAGCGCGAAGGCTCGTCGAAGTGCTGGGTGGGGGACCGGCGGTCTGGATACGCGGTTTCGTTCGGCGAAGGCGGCGAGGCGAATGGCATGGCGAACGTACGGGTTTGACGTGAACGGGTTGCCCGTGGCGGCGTGGTATCGGGAGGAGACGGTCGAGCAGGTGCTCGCGCCGCTGCTCGCCCGTCTCGCGCGCTCGCATCAGGAGAAGGGGTCGCAGGCCCATCTCGGCAACCCGGTGCGCATACGCTATTGCGACCGGGACGGCCACGTGTCGCGAACGGATATCGTCCGCCAGGTGGACGTCGCGCCGCGAAATGCAGACTCGCCTCAATCGTCGGTAAGGGGTGCCGCGGGCGATACGATGGAATCCACGGACCGCACCGCGCCGCCGAGATTGCGACGCGAACGCAGGCGATGCGCCCGAAAAACTCCTCCGCGCATGTAGGGCGAAACGCCAGATTGGAGCTCCATGAACGATTTCTCCTTCTACTCCCCCACCCGCTTTGTCTTTGGGCGAAAAGCGACCGACAAGGTTGGGGGACTCTGTCCGCCTCCGGCTACCGCTGAGCGCTCATTGTCTACGGCAAGGGTTCCGTAGTCCGCTGCGGAACGCTCGGCCACGTGAAGGCATCGCTCGACGCCGCGGGCGTGGAGCACATCGAGCTTAGAGGGGTGCGTCCAAACCCCGAAATAGGCTTGGTGCGAGAAGGCGTCGAGCTCGCACGGGAAAACGACGTCGACATCATCCTGCCCGTGGGCGGCGGCTCAGCCATGGACTGCGCGAAGGCCATCGCGCTGGGGGCGGTATACGACGGCGACGTATGGGACTTCTTCCGCAAGCGCGCCGTTCCCGCCGACCGCATCGACGTCGCCTGCGTGGCGACCATCCCCGCATCGGGTCCGAGGCCTCTAACTCCTGCGTTATCAGCAACGACGAGGAGCACCTCAAATGCGGCATTAACACGGACCTCAACCGCCCGGCCATCGCCTTCCTCGACCCGGAACTGACCTTCACCCTGCCCGCCTACCAGACCGCCGCGGGAGTGACCGACATGATCGCCCATACATGGAGCGACTCTTCTCCGGCGAGCCCGCCGTGGGCGTAACCGACAACAGCGCCTGCGGGCCAGTGCGCGCTGCGATGGAGGCGGCGTCCAAGGTGATGGAGAACCCAGATGACTACGACGCCCGCGCCGAGATCATGTGGGTGGGTACGCTCGCCCATAACGGCCTCGCCGGCTGCGGCCTGGGTGTCCCCGGCCTGCGCGACGGCGATTGGACCTGCCACGTCCTTGAGCACGAGCTGTCCGCACTGGACACCAAGATCACGCACGACGCCGGCCTCGCCGTCATCTTCCCCGCCTGGTTGCGCTACGCATGGCGAGAGCACCCCGAGCGCTTCCTGGAGTTCAGCGCCCAGGCCTTTGGCGTCGAACCCGTCGATTCGGACGCGGACGAGCTCGATGTGGAGGTAACCCCCGAGCAGGCAATCGAGTACGCGGTCGAAGCGACCATCGACGAGCTGCAGGATTTCTTCGTCTCGCTGGGAATGCCGCGCGCGCTATCGGAGTTCGGAGTCACCGAGGACGATATCGAAAAGATGATTCCGGGCCTCAAGATCAACCGCGGAGAGCTCTTCGGCAGCTTCAGGAAGCTCACGCTGGACAACGCGAGAAAGATTTACCGCAGCGCACTCTAGGAAACAGATGCCAGTCCCCCACGGGCGAGCAGCACGGCGGCCCCCGCAAACCAGAAACGGCGCCGCTCCCGCGACGCCGTCATATTCCCTGGTGCCCCCGGGCGGATTCGAACCGTCGACACCCGCTTTAGGAGAGCGGTGCTCTATCCCCTGAGCTACGGAGGCATGTTGTACTAGTGTAGCAGATTTGCCCCTTTGCCATGTAGCGCATGTCCACTCATCAAGAAGGCTTTATAGCGAATTGTCGCCGTAGATAATCCTCAATATCGGAAAGAATAAAGCGAAAAAATGGGATGGAGTTTCCTCTAACCACATGAAAAGGAAATTTCCCAACTGGCGCTCAAAAGGAAAATGCATCCCGGAATGAGAACGAATTCCGGGATGCATTTTCCGCCATCTATCGCAGACGACTAGTCGCCTTTGTGAAAGAGGCTTTTGATGGCAGCAGGGATGCTCTTGGCGCCCTTGGTCGTTACGTCGATAAAGTCGGGCGAACGCACGAGCTTATCCTCGTCGACGTACTTGCGGACCGCGCGAAGCGTCTCTTTGTCGTCGCGCGTCGAAAACGTAAAGTGACCGTTGTCCTTGGTGAAGATGGCAAAACGCGTAATCTTCTTGGTGCCGCGCAAAACCTCGGCGGCAATATAGTCGACCTCGTCCCACGGGATTTGAATATAATCCTCGGGATTGCGCTCGTTATAGTACTCGAACGCCTTATTGCCCACCATCACGTTACCGTGGCTGGTAAGCCCCATCAGGCAGGTTGCCGGCGTTGCCAGATCGACCGTGCTGTTCTGAGATTGCGCCATACGCGCCTCGCCCTCCAATAATAACAATCGGACCGCATCCAGTGTACCCACCGGGTGCGGTCCGTTTCAATGGCTCAAAAGCCCTTGCCTAGCAACTCTCGGTCTTAAGCCGAAGCGTGCTTACATGAAGCCGCAGAAGCGACCGATGATGCCGACGGCGAAGAGAGCCAGGATGATGACGATCGGGCTGACCTTCTTCTTGAGGAGCTTGCAGACCAGCAGGGTCAGGCACACGGCGGCAAGGCCGGGGATGAGCTGATCGAGGTTGGCCTGAAGCGTGGTGACCTTCATCTGATCAAGGGCGGTAGCACCGACGGAGTTGTACATCGTCAGCGCTTCCTTGATACCCTCGGAACCGGAGGGCAGGCTAGCCCAGTCGATAAAGGCGCCAGCAGACTGCTTGACCGTGGAGACGATCGGGGTGAAGGAAATGGACACCCAGCGCTCGACCAGGGCGCCGATGATGAACATACCCAGGATGGAAGCGCCCTCGGTGACCTTGCCCATCAGACCGCCGGAGAGGTCCTTGGCGATGGAGGAGCCGACCTTGTAGCCAAACTCCTGCGTGTACCACAGGAAAGCGTAACGGATGATGTTCCACGCGAAGAAGAACAGCAGCGGACCGACGATGCTGCCGGACATGGCCAGGGAAGCGCCCAGAGCGCCCAGAATCGGGCGAAGGGTGAACCAGAAGACGGGGTCACCGACGCCGGCGAGCGGGCCCATCATACCGACCTTGACGCCCTGAATGGCGACGTCGTCAATCGGAGCACCGTTGGCGCGCTCCTCCTCGAGGGCGAGGGTAACGCCAATGACGGGGGCGGAAACATAGGGGTGGGTGTTATAGAACTCCAGGTGGCGCTTAAGAGCGGCAATCTGGTCATCCTTGCTGGTGTAGAGCTTCTTGATCGCAGGGATCATTGCGAAGCACCAGCCGCCGTTCTGCATACGCTCGTAGTTCCACGAGCCCTGAAGGAACTGATGACGGAAGCAAACCTTCTTACGGTCAGCCTTGGTGAGCTGAATCTTGTTCTCTGCCATATGTATCACTCCCCTCCTACTCGTAATCGTTCAGAATGTCGCCGAGCGGGTCGCCGGAGCCACCGCCCATGCCGCCACCCTGCTTGGCCAGATCCTTAAGGCCAAGGTAGATGAGGGCAAGGGAGATGCCGATGAGGCCAAGGGCGATCAGCGTGAGCTGAGGGATGGCAGCAAGGACAAAGCCGAGGATGAAGAACGGCCAGGTCTCCTTGGTGGCCATCATGTTGATGACCATGGCGTAACCGACGGAAGCGACCATGCCGCCGCCGACAGCCATGCCGCCGGACAGCCAATCGGGCATAGCGTTAAGCGCGTTGGTAACGGCCTCGGCCGGGATGATGCACAGAAGTACTGCCGGGATGGCGATACGAAGGCCCTGCATGAGGATGGCAGCGTACTGCCAGCGCTCGATGCCGGAGAAGTCGCCCTTCTCGGCGCAACCGTCCATGGCGTGAGCGATAGCGGTAGCAATGGTACGGCAGATCATGGTCAGGAACAGACCAGCGACCGACAGCGGGACGGCGACGGCGATGGCGGCGGTAACGGCCTTGGCCGAATCGGTGGCGCCACCGTTGAGGGCGAGCACCATGATGATCGAAGAAGCGACCGAGGCCAGAGCGGCGTCAGGCGCGACAGCGGCGCCGACGTTAGCCCAGCCAAGGGCCATCATCTGGAGCGAACCGCCCAGGAGGATGCCCTCCTGAAGGTGACCGGTTACGAGACCGATAAGCGTGCATGCCACGAGCGGCTGATGGAACTGGAACTCATCCAGAATGCCTTCCATACCGGCAAGCAACGCGACAATCGCAACAAGCAGAATAGTGATTGCAGACATGTATCGGACCCTCCTTTACTATGCTTGAGCGGCCAGTTCGGCCTTAGCTTTCTTCAACATGGCGTCGAGATCCTCGGAGGAATCCGAAGGAACCTTGCGGACCTCGAACTTGACGCCCTTGGCCTTGAGGGCCTCGAGAGTCTTGACGTCGTCATCGCCCATAGCGACGGCGTTGGTGACGACGACCTTGCCCTTGGAGTGAGCCATGGAACCGATGTTGACTTCCTTGATGTCGACGCCGGCCTCGATGGCCTTGAGCAGATCCTGCGGGTTCTCGAAGAGCAGCATGGCCTTGGTGTCACCAAAGCGCGTGTCCTTGACGACCTCGGCCATCTTCTTGATGGGCACGACGTTGGCATGGACTCCCGGAGGGGCAGCCTGCTCGATCATGGTCTTGCGGAGCTCGTCGTGAGCAACGCCGTCGGAAACCACGATGATGCGGTTGGGGTTGATCTGCTTGGTCCACGTGGTGGCCACCTGACCATGCAGCAGACGGGTGTCGATACGGACGTGGGCGATCTTGATGTGCCCATCGCCGATGACCGTTCCCGGAGGGATGGCGCCTGCAGGAGCAGCGGCGGCCGCAGCCGGCTTCTTCTCCTCGGGCTCCAGAGACTCGGGCTTGACGCGCACGCCGGCCTTAGCCTCAGTCACGAGATGTTTTGCGATCGCATGTGCAGTGTTCTTTGCGTCAAAGCGCTGCGAATATGCCTCGATGAGCATAGGCAGGTTGACACCGGTGACGATAGCCCAGGAATCGTGGCCCTCGATGAGCCCGCTGATCTGGTTGAACGGCGTGCCGCCCCACAGATCAACGAGGAAGAGCACCTGCTCCTGGTCCTCGAAGGAAGCGACTGCTTCCTCGACCTTGGCACGGAAGTCGTCGGGGCCCATGCTCGGCTCGAGCGAGACCACGGCAACAGACGGCTGATCGCCAAAGACCATCGAGCCCGTCTGCTTGATTCCAGCTGCCAAGTCCCCGTGGCTAGCAAGAACAATACTTACCATCACATAACCTCCTTTTTGTCTACGTATTTCCTACACGACAATAAAGGAGTATAGCTGTTCGTCTTGTGGATTTATAGCTAAATTCGCAAACGGTTGCATTATTTGTTTAAACGTCTAAGTTTGTTACAAATTGATTACGTTGCTGATTTACAGCTCATTGCCTACTAAAACGTGATTTGCCAATTACTTTCACAGATATATACAGACACGCTGTTCATTAATGCCGCTTTTAGGTTAATCCCAATGCGCCTGCGTGCCGCTATTTTGTTTAAACAGACATAACTTGACTAATTGTATGACTTATGCTCTAGCGCAAGTAGTCGTTGAGGACGTTCTTAAACGACTAGTCAAACAAGAACGTCCCCAACGACTAGGGGCTAGGCGATGTGGAGAGGGTTGGCGGCGTCGACAGCATCGGGGGCGTCGGAGAGGCCGTCAGGAGCAGCGTCTGCCGGGTCCTCATCGGGGGTCTCGATCTGCTTGATCATGACCTCTTGGCCCTGGAGCAGATAGGTATCGCCGCTACCGCAATGGGGACAGGTCTTGCCGTGCTCGACTGTCGCATAGTCGCGGCCGCACGCCTCGCAATGTGTCACGGCCTCAACGGGCTCCACGATAAGCTCTGCACCCTCGGTGATGGGCTTTTTATCTGCCGCCCAGCGCCAAGCGTCGAGCAGCAAGTCGGGAACGACGCCCGAGACCTCGCCCA
>URIJ01000039.1 GCA_900547835.1 uncultured Collinsella sp. | reverse complement strand
GGAAAGAGAGCGCCCCAGACCCACGTGCTCGGCCGGCGCAGCAGCGTCTTGACCGTGGTGATGATGGTGTTGAACATGGCCGCCCCCTAGTCGCGCAGCTCGCGGCCGGTGATCTCGAGGAATACGTCGTTGAGGGTCGGCGGTTCGCTCCACACGCGGCCGAGCGCCACGTCAGCAGCGCGCAGCGTGTCGAGGATGTCAACCAGATTGTGCGGGCTCGCCTCGCAGGTGCAGACGAGCTCGCCGCCGGACAGCTCAACCGAAAGCACGTGCTCGAGGGCGCGCAGCCGCTCGACCGTGGCGGTCTCGGCGGCGCCGACCTCGACAGTCACGCGCTCGCCCATTTGAATCATGCGTTTGAGCTCGTCATTGGTGCCCTGCGCCAGCACACGTCCGCCGTCCATGATCATGATGCGGCTGCAAATCTGCTCGACTTCCTCCATGTAATGGCTGGTATACACCACCGTGGCGCCCTCGTCGCGCAGGCGGCAGATGCCCTCCAGGATGGCGTTGCGGCTCTGCGGGTCGACCGCCACCGTGGGCTCGTCAAAAAAGATGAGCTCGGGCTTGTGCGCGATGCCGCAGGCAATGTTGAGACGACGCGCCAGGCCGCCCGAGAGCTTGCCGGGGCGGAACTTGGTAAAGTCGCCCAGGCCGACAAAGTCGATCGCCTCGTCCACCAGCGCGCGGCGGCGCTTGCGGTCGTTAACGTAGAGGCTGCAGAAATAGTCGATGTTCTCGCGCACCGTGAGCTCGTCAAACACCGCCACCTGCTGCGGCACCACACCGATGCGGCGCTTGAGGTCGTAGCGGGCGGGCGTCATGGGCTCGCCGAACAGCTCGATGGTGCCTTTGTCGTAGGCGAGCAGCTGCAGAATGCAGTTGATGGACGTGGTCTTGCCCGAGCCGTTGGGGCCCAGCAGGCCAAAGATCTCGCCGGGGGCGATACTCAGGTTAAAGTGGTCGAGCGCAATAAGGTCGTCGTAGCGCTTAACGAGGTTTTCGACGTGGACGATGTCTGTCATGAGGCGGCCCTTCTGTTGCTTGTGGCCCGGTACGATTGCATCATCGCAGGAGCGGGCGGCGCGCACCAGTGAGCTTTGTCACGAGTGAGGGGGGCGGAGGCGAAACCCCCGCTCGCGCGAGCGATCGACGCCGATTTGCCGCGCGGGAGGAATGTCACGGTTGCCCCGGGCGGCCCCTCCACCACGCGCGGCTTCGCGTACAATACCCGTATGAACAGGCTTTTCGACAAATCGATCGTGCTGGCGTGCTGTATTGCGGCCGCCATGGGTCTTGCTGTGGACGCTCGCCTGGTCGCGGCGTTTTGCCTTGGCGTTATTGCCACCTCGCTGGCTGAGCTCGCGCAGGGGAAAAGCGCCCGGCGCGCGAGCGAGACCGCGAGCTGCGCTTACATCATCGCGGCTGTCTTCGTGCCGCCGTTTGTGCCGTTTGCGCCTCTCGCCCTCTATGACATCGCGCGGCGGGTGCGCCGTGAGCACGCCTGGGCCGCGCTGGGCATTGGCGCCACCTTTGTCTTTGCGCTTGTCGCGGACCTTCGCACCGACGCGCTCACCGCCCGAACGCTCCTGCTGACTGCCATCCTTTCGGTTGCCGCTACCTTGCTATCGCTGCGCACCGCCCAGTTGGAACGCGAGCAGCAGCGCATGCGCCGCACCCGCGACGAGCTGCAGGAACGAGCCCTCGCGCTCGAGGCGCGCAACCGCGATCTTGCCGATCGCCAGGACTACGAAGTCGAGCTCGCGACGCTCGCCGAACGCGCCCGCATCGCGCGCGAGATCCACGATAACGTCGGGCACCAGCTCACGCGCGCCTCACTGCAGGCCGAAGCCCTACGCGTGGTCCACGCCGACGAGCCTGGCGTCGCCGCCGATTTCGCCGACGTTAAACGCACGGTTGACGAGGCGCTCCAGCTTGTGCGCACCAGCGTCCACGCGCTCAACGACAACGCCGTCGACCTTTCCGTGCAGCTCGAACGCATTGTCGAAGGCACACGCTCGGACGGCGACCCGCAGATTGAGCTTGAAGTTATGGCCGAACATGCGCCCGCAAACGTCGCCAACTGCTTTGCAGCGGTCCTGCGCGAAGCGCTCTCCAATACCATGCGCCACGCTTGCGCCCAGACCGTCACCGTACGGTGCATGGAGCATCCGTCGTTTTACCAGCTCATTGTTACCGACGATGGCGTGGGTGAGGTCCAAGCAAGCGGCCGCGGCACCGCGGAGGGCATGGGGCTCGCCTCCATGCGCGAGCGCATCGAGGCGCTTGGCGGCACCTTCACCGCCGGCCCGCGTGCCGGCGCCGGCGGCTGGCGTGTGTTTGCCACCGTTCCCAAACAGCAAGGAGATGAGGGCCGATGAGGCTCATCGTTGTCGACGACGACCGCTTGGTGGTCGATTCGCTCAAGATTATCCTGGGCGCCCAGCCGCAGATCGAAGTGGTGGGCACCGGTGCCAACGGCAACGATGCGGTGGCGCTCTACGCCGAGCACGCACCCGATATTGCGCTGCTCGACATCCAGATGCCGGGACGCGACGGCCTATCGGCGGCGCGCGAGATCCTCGAGCGCGACCCTGCGGCGCGCGTGGTGTTTCTGACAACATTCTCGGATGACGAGTACATTGTGTCGGCGCTCAAGCTGGGCGCCCGCGGCTACCTGATCAAGACCGATGTCGCTGCCATTCCGCCGGCGTTGGCGCAGGTCATGGACGGCAAACGCGTGCTCGAGGGCAAGGCGATCGAAGATATCAACTTTGATGGGGCGGACGTCGAGGCCGGCGCGACCCGCCGGCCCGCCGCCTTTGCCGGTCTGACCGACCGCGAGTTCGAAGTCGCCGAGCTCATCGCCCGCGGCCTCGACAACAAGGAGATTGCCGCCACGGCTTATATGGGCGAAGGCACCGTACGCAACCACATCAGCTCAATCCTAGCCAAAATGGGCCTACGCAACCGCACGCAGATCGCCATCGCCTACCTGCGAGGGTAGTTGCCCAACGAACGACCCGGCATAACAAAACGGCTGCTACCGATTTAATGCTATTTCAATACTATGCCGGTTTACTACGACGAATCGCCCACCTTCGACCATGGTAAATTGCGCGCTTGCAAAACCGCAGGTAGAACGCTTGCAATATTTAGAAAAATGCAGTCATGGTCGGGAATGCCGAATTCATCGTAGTAAACCGACATAGTTTTGTTCGCGACGGCCCTGCACGAGTGCCTCCGCAAGCCTCGCGGGACCAAAATGATCCTTTTCCTTCCGCCCGCGGAGATCGGCAGACGGCGCCCGCCACGAAATGGGCCCATCTACTACGTTTGACTCGATACCCCCGCCCATAACCGCTTTTCATGCAAAATCGCAGGCGTTCTACCTGCGGTTTTCATTTCACATTACTTGCCGTGGTCGAGGGTAGCGGCTTAAACGTAGTAGATGGGCCCATTTCGTGGCAGACGGGTCACGCGGCGGTACTCGCGAGGCCAAAAAGGTCCGTTTTCCTCCGTCCCCGAGGGATCAGGGGCTGGTACTGATATGGTGTCATTTCAAAACTGTGTCGGATTACGGGGCTAAAGTCGGAACCCTCATCCATACCTTCATTTTTTGAAAAACGGCAGGCTATCTACCTGCGGTTTTGTTTTTGCGATTTTCTATATGGTCGGAGGTTCGCCATCCAGCCCCGTAATCCGGCATGGTTTTGTTAGCGGCGGCCCAACCGCGCGTTCACGCGCGGGGCCGGTGGGGCAATTTTGCCCCACCGGCCCCGTTTTCGCGCTATTCCGGCTTGGTTTCTACCGTGGGAGTCTTATCCGCCGCAACCGGAGTACGGGCGGTGTCCATAGTCAGGCAGTGCTTGGGGCAGCTCTCGATGCACTCACCGCACACCACGCAGGCATACGGGTCGATCGACCACGTTCCACCCTTGCGATCGACTGCGAGCGCGCCCGCCGGACAGCGACGCGCACACATGCCGCAGCAGATGCACGCGTCCATGTCGTTGACGATATGCCCGCGCAAGCGCTCGGGCGCCGCGAGCTTCTCCTGCGGATAGCACACCGTTACCGGCTGCTTGACCATAGAACCCAAGGCCGTCTTGGCAAATGTCAGTAAACTCATGCCGCGCCTACCTTTCCGTGCAGCTAATGCAGGGGTCGATGGTCAGGATAATCATGGGCACGTTGGCAAGGAGCACGCCCTGCAGCGCATGTGTCAGACCCGCCAGGTTCTGCGACGTCGGCGTGCGCACGCGGAAACGGTCCAGGTTCTTGGTGCCGTTGCCGCGCACATAGTAATACGCCTCGCCGCGCGGCTGCTCAATCACAACCTCGCCGCGCGCGCCGTCGGCCGGCGTAAGCTTGGTGCGCCCGCCAATCCCGTCGTGCGGAATCTTGCCCACAAGCTCCTTAATGATGTCCATGGCCTGCGTGACCTCGGCACAGCGCACCTGGCAGCGGGCATAGCAATCGCCATCGGTAGCAACGATGGGCTCAAACGCAGCCAGATCCGCATAGGCACCGTCGTCAAACATGCGCACGTCGTAATCCACGCCCGATGCGCGCCCAAACGGACCGACCATCGAAAGCTCCAGCGCGTCTTTCTTGCTAATCATGCCCACGCCATGCAGGCGCTCGCCGCAGCTGTTGTCGTCCAAAAACGTATGCACCAGGGCCTCGTAGTCAGGACGCATGGCATCGAGCGTCTGGACAATGCCCGCCAGCTCGGAGTCCTCGATATCGTGCTTAAGGCCGCCGATCTCGTTAATCGACAGAATCACGCGCCCGCCGCAAGTGCTCTCAAAAATCTTGAGTATCTGCTCGCGCAGGGTCCATGACCGATAGAACAGCGCCTCAAAGCCAAAGGCGTCGGCGAGCAGACCCAGCCACAGCAGATGCGAGTGAATGCGCGAAAGCTCGTGCAGAATGGTGCGGATATACTGCACGCGACCAGGCACCTCGATGCCGAGCATGCGCTCGCAGGCGCTGGCATAGCCGCAGCTGTGGCCCACGGCGCAGATGCCGCAGATGCGCTCGGCGATGTAGCCAAACTGATGCATGTCGCGCTTTTCGGTGAGCTTCTCGAGTCCGCGGTGCACAAAGCCGATCTGCGGAATTGCCTCGATGACGCGGTCGTCCTCGATCACCAGGTCCAGATGAAGCGGCTCGGGCAGCACCGGGTGCTGCGGGCCAAACGGAATAACGGAGCGATGTGCCATGGACCTTACGCCTCCTTTTTCTGCTTGTCGCGGGCGGCCTTGGCGGCAAGCGCCGCGCGGACCTTGGCCGCTTTCTCGGGATCCATGGCGGCGAGCTTTGTCTCCATCTCGGCGGCCTTGAGCGCCGCCTTCGCAGCAGCCCCATCGTGCTGAGCATCGGAGCCGGCAGCCGCAGCGGACTGAGCAGCGGCGCCCGCGGCATCGCCGGCGCCCGCAACGCCCTCCCCTGCAGCAGCCGCAGCCGCGGCGGCCTTTTCGGCCGCGGCCTTGCGCGCCTTGGCCTCGGCAGCGGCACGCACCTTCATGGCTTTCTCGCGCGCGGCCTTCACCTCGGGCGTGATAACGCTCATGGGTTCGGCAGTCGAGACCTGGTAGAAAAAGCCCTTAAAGTCAATCTGCATATCGGTGATGGCAAGACCGAATAGGTCGTGCGCCTCGTTTTCAAACGGGAATACCGCCGGATAGTACGAGCTGATGGACGGAATCTCCTGATACTGGTCGATGCCCTCAACCACCAGGTTCTCGATCGCATAGCTGCCGTCCTGCGCAATATGCTCCTGAGCAGCACGAACGTCGATAAACGTATAGACCAGGCGATACGATCCGTCGTCCACACAGCGCTCGGCATGCATCTGCACAAAGCGCGCGCCGGTACCTTTGAGCGCCTGCACATGCGGCAACAGCTCATCGATCCCGACGGTAGTGTAGATTGCCTTTTGCATTACTCGGCCTCCTTTGCAGCGGCGGGCGTCCCGGCAGGTGCGTCGCCAGCGGCGGGCGCGTCGCCGGCCCCCGCAGCAGCCACAAACCCGTCCTCGCCCAGCTCAACGCCACCGTCCCAGGTAGCGGCGCCGCCCACGGTGAGCGGATCGCCGCCGGCGCGCATCACGGCCTCCTTCTGGTCCAGGATGCCACACGCCTCCACGATGGCATCGATCACCGTCTCGGGGCGAACGGCGCACCCGGGCGCGTACACGTCCACGGGAATCGCGCGGTCCACGCCGCCGATCACGTTGTAGGCATCGCGGAATACGCCGCCCGAGCACGCGCAAATGCCGCATGCCACCACGCACTTGGGCTCGAGCATCTGGTTGTAGATCTGGCGCACGACGGGCAGGTTCTGGGCATTGACCGACCCCGTCACCAAAAAGATATCCGCATGCTTGGGGTTGCCGGTGTTGACCACGCCAAAGCGCTCCGCATCGAACAGCGGCGTGAGCGAGGCCAGCACCTCGATATCGCATCCGTTGCAGCTCGAACCGTCGTAATGAATAACCCACGGCGAGCGCGACATTTTATGATCCATGGATGCCGCCTCCTAAATAAATACGTCAACGAGGATAGGCATAAGGTTGAGCAGGCCAAACACCAGCGCCACGCCCCATCCGAGCCTAAAGCAGCTGCGCCAGGTGCTGCGCGCGAAGGTGTTGTCGATCAGGACCTCGACAAAATACGTCGCGGCCATCACGACCAGGGCTACAACCCAGCTCACCGGGTTGTCCCAGACAAAGAACATGCCCACCCACATCAAAAACAGCACGGTCTCGCACCAGTGCATAAGGGTCATCTTGGCCAGCGTGCCGCCGCTCATCTCGGTGGCGACGCCCTGGACAATCTCCTGATGCGCGTGATGCGAGTATGAAAGGTCAAACGGCGACTTGCGCAGCTTGATGGTAAGCACCGCGAGCAGCGCGAGGAAAATGGGCGCGCTGTACACGATGATGGGGGCCGACCGCCCCGTCACGGCGATGGAATCGAAGCTGTCGGTGGCAAGGTACAGGCCCACGCTCATCAGCAAAACGGCGGGCTCGTAACTCATGACCTGCAGCAGCTCACGGTCGGCGCCGACCTGGGCAAACGGGCTTTGCGTCGAGGCGGACGCCAACACCACAAAGATCGCAGCGAGGGTCACCATAAAAGCGCACAACAGCGTGTTGGAACCCGACACAAAGATGCCGCCGCCCACCACGGTAAAGATGAGCGCGCACGCCATGTAGGTATCGTCCATGGTGTTTACGCTGGCGGGGGCCTTGCGCAGCAGCTTGGCAACGTCGTAGAACGGTTGCAGCAGGCGCGGGCCCACGCGGCCCTGCATGCGGGCGGACAGCTTGCGGTCAATGCCGTCGATCAGGCCGCCCACAAGCGGCGCCAACAGGGCAAACGCCACGGTACCAATAAAAATGCCCACGACGCCCGAGCCTTCGAAATATTTACCGCGCAGCACCGAGGGCGCGCTCATGGCAAGCCGCTCGGGCCCAATCCACGCGCAACACAGCAGCGCAAACAAGATAATGCTGCAGCACACGACGCTACCCGCGGGGCCAATACGCTTCTCGCCAAGGGCGTCCTCCGAGTACCAATTGCGCTTTTCGGCCTTCACCTCGTGTCCCATCGAGCCGCGGAAATGGCGGTAATTGTCGGTTCCCACACCCGAAAGATATACGTTGACGTGCGGCTTATTGCTCACGCGGAATGAAGTCAGCAGCACCACGGCGATAAACGCCACGATAACCACCATCAGATACATGGCGTCCTTGCCAATAACGTACGGCACGCGGCCAAACACCATGGCCAAGTAAGGCGACACCAGACCGCTCGAGATAACCGGGAACGCCACGCAGCACAGAATCAGCAGCGCGGCGATGGTGTTGAGCGCCATCCACTCGGTCTTGTGAACATTGCCCTCCACGTTTTGAGCCGTGGGATCGACGCCCGAAAGCTTAGCAAGCCACTTGCCCCAGAAGTAAAACGTCGCGGCCGAGCCAAAGGCAAGCACCATGATCATGAGCACGTTGCCGGTCTGCGCGAACGCCACCAGGGCGCCCCACTTGGACACGAGCATGCCAAACGGCGCCACAAACATGCCCATAATGCCCAGCATCATCAGACGCGTCAGGTGCGGCATGCGGCTGAACATGCCGTCCATGTCCTCGATATTGCGGCTGCCGATATGATGCTCGGCCGTGCCCACGCACAGGAACAGCAGCGACTTGGCCACCGTGTGGAACAAGATCAGGAAGATGGCCGCCCATACGGCCTCGGGCGCGCCGACACCCAAGCAGGCACTGATGAGGCCCAAGTTGGAAATGGTGGAGTACGCGAGCACGCGTTTGGCGTTGCTCTGCGAGATGGCCATGAGTGCAGCGAGCAAAAACGTGATGGCACCCACACTCGTGACCATAAAGCCGGTCACGGGATAGATGGCATAGAGCGGGCTCAGCTTGACCATCAGGAACACGCCGGCCTTGACCATGGTGGACGAGTGCAGCAGGGCGCTCGTGGGCGTGGGGGCAACCATGGCACCCAACAGCCAAGTGTGGAACGGCATCTGTGCGGCCTTGGTGAGTGCGGCGAGCGACAGCAGAACGACCGGCATCACCAGCAGCGCGGATTGCGCGGTTCCGGCGCCGGAAAGCTCGATCATGCCCGAGATGGTCAACGGCATGCCGTTGACGTGCAGGAACATAAGGCCAACCAAAAACGCGATGCCACCCAGCATGTTGAGGATGATCTGGGTGAAGGCGTTTTTAATGGCCTCGGGCGTGCGCGTGTAGCCAATCATGAGGAACGAGCACACGGTGGTGATTTCCCAGCCGCAGAACAGCCACTCAAGGTTGTCGCTCGTCACGATGACGAACATGGCCGAGAGGAACAGGAACATAAGCGCCAGGAACTGCGGGCGACGGTCGGGCGCGGTCTGCCCGCGCAGCGCGGCCTCGTGCTCGTCGTGGGCCTGGAAGTCCTTCATATAACCCAAGGCATACACGCAGACAAGGCTGCCGACAATGCCGACGGCGAGGACCATGATCACACTCATGTAGTCCAGGTAGAGCGGCGTCGCCGTGACGGCTTCGGCCGCGGGCAGCGTCATGGCTGCAAAGGCGAGCGAGCCCACCAGCTGGACTATGCCGAGCACCGTGGTGAGCGCGTTCCTATATTTGAACGCGTTGTACAGGATGACGACGCACAGGATGACATCGATGGCGAAGCTGATGATCGAGAGCACATGCGAGGTGCCGGGGGCAACCTCAAAGCTCTGCGGACCCGTGCCAAAAAACATGACGGCGACTACAACTGTCACCGCCATAATAATGCCGGAGCCTATGAGCCCCACCGCATCGCGGGCGCGGTCACCGCGCGCGAGCAGCATGCCCAGCGCCGGTACCAGCGGAAACAGGGTAAGGAAATACAGTAGCGTCATACCATCACTCCCCCATGCAAAACGCTGCAATTGTTTAACGTTATAGCTCAATTGAGGAGTAGCGGCGGCAGGTTTTCGGTCAACTGGGGAGTTTTAGGCGTACGGGGTAAGGGCACGTCCGCTTTGGAGCAGAGAGGCGGCAAGAAAAATGCGCCCCTGTGGGCGCACCATCCCGTTTGCTATTCCGCCTTTTTAACGCGCGGCTTGCGACCTCGCGGCTTATCGACCAGTGCGGACTCACCGCTCTCGCGATACTGGCGGCACCAGGCCTTAACCGAAGACTCGCTTGGAATCTTGTGTTTGATCATGGCCTCGCGAACCGTTAAGCCGTTTTCCAAGCGGTCCTTGACCACGGCGAGCTTAACTTCGTACGAATAGGTGTGATGATGCGAACCGGCGTTGAGAACGGCGTCGGCACCGCCCACGGCATACGCGCGGGCCCACTGACGAGCCGTGGCCTGGGGAATGCCAAGCTCCGCGGCGAGGGCGCGATGACCGACCCCCTCTTGGAGGATCTCGACGGCGCGCTGCCTAACCTCGGGCGCATGCGTGCGAGTCCTAGTTGCTTCCGACATACCTGCCACTTCTTAGCCTTAACCGTTAATCTGCTTTCTTACGTGCAAGTTAGATAGTAGCATTTTACTGTTTGCTCAAAGCAGTTAATTAAAATAGACGCGGCGTTATCTGGGCATTTGGCACCAAATTACGACATTTCTTTATCGATTATTTACGCTGGTAGCTGACTCGCAGCTAATCGTCATTCGCTTGTCAACAAAATTGGCATCTCTTTATGTCCTTTGGTATAGAGGATATAGTTATTAACCCCTCCCCCAATATTTTTGAGTGATCTGCAAGGCAGTAGACGTCCTCACTCCTCATGATTACCGCGCATTGCCATTCATCGGAGCAAAACAAAAAGGGCGGGACCTGCTGCGCTTGCAGGCCCCGCACCGGTTGACACCCGACGGGACACAGCCGGGCGAGGCGGATCCGTGCTACCGCCCCGCCTGGCCGCGATGTTCAACTACAGCTCGTTGGCCGCGTGATACGCCGTGCGAATGGCGCTCGCAATGTCGGCGGTACGCTCGCCCGAGCAGTCGCCCACGCAGGTCACGGGCACCGTCACGCCATCCAGGTCAAACGCGTTGGCCTTGGAGCCCACGGCCATCACCACGTAATCGCAGGCGATCTTCACCGGCTCCTCGGCGCCGTCCTCGGTGGTGCGAACAGCCTCCACGCCTTCGTCGGTAATGGCGGTCAGGCGGGTCTTAACGTGCTGCTCCACGTTGTGCTCTGCAAAGTCGCTCATAATCAGCGGCAGAATGGTCTCGGACTCGCCCGCGGCAATCTTGTCGAGCATCTCCACGATCGCCACCTCGCAGCCGTGCTGCAGCAGGTACTCGGCAGTCTCGGTGCCCACCAGGCCGCCGCCGATAACGGCGACGCGGCCCGTAAGCTCCGCCTTGCCGGCCAGCACATCCCAGCTCGAGACGACCTTCTCCGAGTCAGCGCCCGGAACGGGGATGACCACGTCGTGCGCGCCCACGGCCACAATCGCGGCGTCAGCGGCGTTGAGGTCCTCAGCGGTAGCGATATGGTTGAGCTCGACCTTCACGCCCAGGCCAGGCAGAATCTTCTCGTAGTACTCGACGGAGCGCATGATCTCATCCTTGCGCGGGGGCGCAGCCGCCAGCACAATCTGGCCGCCCAGATGATCGTTCGCCTCATAGACGGTCACATCGTAGCCGCGCTTGGCCGCCACGCGTGCGGCCTCCAAGCCGGCAATGCCGCCGCCCACCACGGCGATCTTCTTATCGCCCTCGCCCGGCTTAATGGCGATGGTCGCCTCGTCTCCGTTCTCGGCATTGAGCACGCACGAGATGTACTTGCGGTTTTGAATCGCGTCGACGCAGCCCTTGTTGCAGTTGAGGCACTCGCGGATGGGCTCGCCCGTGGCGGCCTTCAGCGCAATGTCGGGGTCGCACATGAGCGAGCGGCCGTACGCGATGATATCGGCCGAACCGTCTTCCAGGATCTTCTCGCCGGCCTCGACCGAGACAACGCGGCCGACGGTTGCCACCGGCACGGAGACCAGGGCCTTGACGCGCTCGGCCACGGGCAGCGTCCAGTTGTAGGGCATGGCGCCCATGGGCGGAATGGTGTCGCCCATGTTGCCGGTATGGTTGGCCTGTGCAACCTGGATCATGTCGATGCCGGCGCCCTCGAGCAGCTTGGCAAACTCGCAGGCCTCATCGGGCTGCAGGCCGCCCTTGCCGCGCGGCGTGCCGTCGGGGTTCTCCATGATCACGGGGAGCTTGTACTCCACCATCAGCTGCGGCGCGGCTTCCCTAATGGCGGCGACAACCTCGAGCGCATAGCGAACGCGGTTCTCGAACGAGCCACCGTACTCGTCGGTGCGCTGGTTGAGGATGGCCGAGCACAGCGAACCCACCAGACGGTCGCCGTGAACCTCGATGGCGTCGATGCCGGCCTGCTGCGCGCGGGCGGCCGAGGCAGCGATGGCCTCCTTGATCTGGGTGAGCTGCTCTACGCTCGCCTCGTTCACAAAGTGCTGCATGTCGTGGTGCAGCTTGGCGTAGGCCTGCTTGCGGATCTCGTTGGACTCGGCCATCTTGGCGGCAAAGGTCTCCTCGTCGCCGGCGGCCTTGGCCTCCTGCGCAGCCTTGGCGGCGGCCATGGAACCCATGACCATGCGGCCGACGCCGGGCACGTCGTACTCGGGGTGGAACAGCTGCAGCGCGACCTTGGCGCCGTGCTTGTGAACGGCGTCGGCCAGCGCCTTAAACGTGGGGATCTGGGCGTCGGTCGCTAACTTGGGCGTGGGGCTTGCGGTCATAACAGGAGCAACGTCGCCGATGACGATGTAGCTCACGCCGCCACGGGCCAGGCGCTCGTAAAAAGCCAGGCTGCGCTCGCCGATGGAACCGTCGCGCTCCTCGTAGCCGGTGGTCAGCGGCGGGAACATAATGCGGTTTTTAAGCTCAAGGGGGCCAACCGTAATGGGCTGGAGCAGTTTGGATGCGGGTGCGGTCATGGACATTCCTCTCTTGTAGGCGCGGCGGCGATGTTGCCGCGTAGTTGTTTAGAGGATATGGCATGGGAGCACAGTGGCGCAACGGAAATCGGCAGACAGCAGGTAGCGGCAGGTGGATGGGGCGGGGCGGCCCGTCGGTTTGTCTCAATCCGTAACAGTTACTCAGCAAAACCGGGGTCTACCTGTTACAGATCAAGACAAACGGAAGCGTTCCGTCGGAAAATCTCGATCTGTAACACCTACAGACCAAAAATGGCCCTAGATGTTACAGATTGAGACATTTCTCTCAACCCATCCTCAACAATCTAGATCTGTAACATCTAGACCGACTTTTGGTTCCTACCTGTTACAGATTGAGACAACAGAAACCGTCCCAACAAAACATCTCAATCTGTAACATCTATCGGCCAAAAACGACCCCAGGTGTTACAGATCGAGACAAACCGAACCGTGCTGCCGGAAGATCTAAATCTGTAACAGCTACTCGGCAAAATCCGTCCCTCGTGTTACAGATTTAGATAAACGGAAACCGGCGCGCTGGCCTGTCTCGATCTGTAACATCTAGCCACCCAAATCGGGCCCACCTGTTACAGATCGAGATTTTGTTTGAGAGGCTAGAGACCAGAAGCCCGAGTGGAAAAGCGGACAGGCCGACGGCATCGCCCCGCCGTCATACCGAGGACCGCGCCACGGCAGCCCGGGCGTGGGCCAACCCCGCAATTCCGGACATTTCATCCCTTTTCCGGACATTTTTAGCCCGTTTCCGGACATTGTCCGCGAATGTCCGGAAACGGGACCGTCATGTCCGGGATGGGATTTGGCCAACGGCAGCCCCCCAGTAAAGGTTCCCAACCCCACAGCAGAGTTCCCTAATTCACGCCGCGCCGGTGCACGCCGGCATTAGTTAGCCATGGGGAGCGACAAAGGGGTAACCCCTTGGGTCATCGATGCCACCGCGGCCAAGGTGCGACATTACTGCGACAGAGGTGCGACATTACTGCGACAAAGGTGCGAAATAGACCGACCATTCTATTCGACCGACGAGCGCTTCGACCGGATATTCCGCCCGCTCGAAGGCGAGGCGGATGCAGGTTCAGGGCCTCTCCCAGACCCCGGACACCCCGGTGTGCTCGGACAGCGACTTCGGCTTCCACGACCCCGGCAACTTCTCGACGTGGCAGAAGGGCT
>URIJ01000038.1 GCA_900547835.1 uncultured Collinsella sp. | reverse complement strand
CACAACATTCGACGTTTTTCGGCAAAATCGCGATTTTCATCGAATGTTGTGATGGTTTTTACTGCTTTGCGGCACAATCCAAGTGCCAGCGGCCAAGCAGCAGCAACGCCGCGGGAACCGCCGTCACGACCATGCCCGCCCCTACGAGCGTCTGTTGCACGCCAAATGTCGCCGCCAGCCACGGGGCAATCGCCAGCGGCGCCACGCCGGCGAACATGTTGCCAAAGCCCATGACCGAGTTCACGCGACCGAGTTGCTCGAGCGGGGCCGTCGTTTGCACGATCGTGTTGTGGAGCGGGTTGACGATGCCCCAAGCTATGCCCAGGGCGATTTGGCCGACAAGGGCCACACCCACGTACGACGTCCCCACATAGAGCAGACTTCCCAAGCCCACGGACATAAGCGCCACGAGCAGCGTTTTGAGGTTGACCAAGTGCGGCGGCAAACGGAGCGCAACAATGGCGCCCAGCAGCGCGCCCACGCCCGAGGCCGACGAGAGCCAGCCCATCCATTCGACACCGACGTGCAGGACATCGCGGTAGAAGAACGACTCCAGCGGATCGAAGGCACCGTAGCCAAAGTTCGAAAGAAAAATGATGCAGAAAAGTAGCGCGAGGATGCTGTTGGTGAAGACTGTCTTGATGCTGGCTGCGAAGGTGGCGCGGGCGGACGTGCTGAGGTTGGAGCTTTGTCCCGCACGCTCCCCTTCCTCTGCCGAATCGGCATCCGCATACCCGGCGACATGGCTGGTCTGCGGCCTAAAGCCCCAACCGACGACGAACGCCAGCACGGTAAAGAGCATCATGAGCACGAACACCGCACGCGACGACGCAGCCGCCGCGACAAAGCCACCCAACGTGGGTCCGACGATAATACTCACGTTTGAGAACATGGCAATGGCGGAGTTGATGTCTTTGAGCTCGACGGGGTCGTCGGTGAGATATGCCGGATAGGACGTGGCGATGGGCTGGGCGAACCCCATCACAAAGCCCAGGAGCACCGCGCCGAGCAAGACGATGCCGGTCGCGCTGCCAAAAACGAGAATCGCCGCGCCGGTTGCCAGCGTGCCCACGATGCTCAGCAAGAAATGACGGCGCGGGCCCCAGGCGTCGAGCGCCGCGCCACCCGCAAAGGATCCCAAGATCACGAATACGTTCATAAAAAGGACGGCCAGCGATGTCGCCACGACCGAGGCATCGTCTGCATAGGTGAGCGTTCCGATGACGCCGATAAAGTAGCTGGTCTGAAAACCGGTGTAGATGAGAAAGCGCATCGCCACCAGGCGCTTGGCCTGCACGGACAGCGATGATTGAGGCTTTGAGAAAAGAGAAGCGAGCATGGAGACTCCTTGTTTCATACGAATACGGGCGGCGGACATTCGCCACCGTCTGTCAAATCAATCTATCCGCATGAAACATTAGACGCATCAAGCCCCTTCTCTCCGTTTTTCGCCCGTCATGAACTACTTGTCAGATTGTAAGGCATGCCCCACACATCTACCAAAGCAAAACCACCACAAAGGAGCCTGGCCCCTTTGTGGTGGTAATGACGTTTTCCCTGATAAAACCTGCCAAAATAAACCTGTCCCTTTTTGGCATGTTATGGCAGCGCAGCGAGCCGGTTCCAAGTGCCCCAGGTCGCCCCGAAAGAGGAGCGACGCGTACTTTGGTACGCGAGCGACGGCTTGAGGGGCGAGATGGGGTGCTTGGGGCCGGCGCAGCGTCAAGCCTGAAGGTGGTCTTGGATGAGGTCGCAGATGGCTCGGGCGTCGTTGATGTTGATGGCTCGGGTCGCAAAGCCGGCATCGAATGCCTGGCGTGCCAGAGCCTCGTTGCAGGCAAGGGCAAGCGTGCGGCCGTCGACCAGATCGAGCGAACTCTTGCCGCGCAGGCGATCGACGCCGGAGCGCGCGACCACGATGTTGTCGAAGCCCTCGGTCTTGTAGCCCTCGATGATCACCACATCGACATCGCTGTAACGCGACAGCAGCTCACGCGCGGGCATCTCGTCCTCCTCGCGCGTGTCGGCGTACTCCGCCCAGCGCGTGGCGCAGATAAGGCCCACGTGCTTGGATCCGGCTTGGTGATGGCGCCAGGTGTCCTTAGCGGGCACGTCGATATCAAAGCCATGATGCCCATGATGCTTGAGCGAACCCACGCGCAGGCCGCGGCGGGTGAGCTCGGCGATAACCTTCTCGACGAGCGTGGTCTTGCCCGAGTTTTGGTAGCCGATAAACGCGATCGCGGGGACGGCCGGTGTCGGAGCTGCGGGCGCGACGGCGACGGGTGCGCTTGCGGACGCGGCACCGTCAGCGGCCACGGCCTCAGCGGCAGCGACCTGACGTTCGGCACGATCCCACACGCCCGAGCGGCCGCCCTCCTTGTGCAGCAGGCGCACGTCGACGATCTCCATGCCGCGATCGACGGCCTTGCACATGTCGTAGATCGTTAGACACGCGGCGCTCGCGCCGGTCAGGGCCTCCATCTCGATGCCGGTCTTGCCCGTCACACCAGCTGTGACCAGCACATGAAAGCCAACCTGCCCGTCAACGCGCGCCGGCGCCCAGCCCTCGGGCACGTCCTCGGCCGGCGTCCCCGCCGAAGCAATGGGCGCAATGTCGCACTTGCTCTTGGTAATGAGCAACGGATGGCACATGGGGATGATGTCGCTTGTGCGTTTGATGGCCATAATGCCCGCCACGCGCGCGCAGGCAAGCACGTCGCCCTTTTTGGCGCGGTCCTGCAGTACCATGGCCTGCGTCTCGGGATGCATGAGGATGGTGCCCTCGGCGATGGCGATGCGATGGGTCTCGGCCTTGTCGGACACGTCGACCATGCGCACCTCGCCCTTGGCGTCCACGTGCGTCAGCTCGTCACGACGGGCGTCACGGGCGGGCTCAGTGGCAGCACCGGCAGACGGCTGCGCGCCTGCAACGGCATCGCTGGCCGCAGCCGTGACTTTGTGGGCAGACATCGCGGCCCTGCGAGCGGCCTTGGTGGCATCGGCGTACCTGCTCTTGGCCATATGATCATCCTCCGATTTGGGACATAAATCGTTGCGTGCCCTCAATTATCGCGTGTTCCTGCGGTTTGTGGGCCACGGCATCGCGCCAAATCGAAAGTACCTGCATATCATCACCACGGCGCAGCGCCTCACGCACCGAATACTCGGCATCGCTGAACAGGCACGGACGCACGTTGCCATCGGCCGTCAGGCGCAGACGGTTGCAGTTCGCGCAAAAATGGTTGGACATGGCACTGATGAAACCGACCGTTCCCGCCGCGCCCGGAAAGTGCCAATAGCGCGCAGGGCCCGCGCCGGCAGGGGCGTCGTTGATGTCGAGCGGCTCGAGCTCGCCCAGTCTCGCCGCGGCGGCCCCGGCATTGATGCGCTCCCGCAGCTCGTCGCTCGGAACGGTGTCACTCGCGTCCCACAGCTCGGGATTGAGCGCGAGCGCATGCGGGTCCACAGTGCAATGCGAGCTCGTGCGCTCGTCGCCGATGGGCATGTATTCGATAAAGCGCAGATGGATGGGGCGGTCGATGGTCAGTCGTGCGAGGGCTGCTACATCCTGGTTGAGCCGACGCACAACAACGCAGTTGACCTTAACAGGCTCAAAGCCCCAAGTCAGCGCTGCATCGATGCCGGCCATGGTCTGCTCGAGCCGACCCAGGCGCGTGATCTTTCCAAAGAGCGTAGGGTCGAGTGTGTCGAGCGAAATGTTGACGCGGTTAAGCCCGGCGTCTTTGAGCTGCGGCGCCAGTTGGGGCAACAGGGCGCCATTGGTGGTGAGCGAGATGTCCTCGATCTGCGGAATCGCGCGGATGTCGCGAATGAGCGGGATGATACGGCGGCTGACCAGCGGCTCGCCACCCGTCAGGCGCACGCGGCGAATGCCCTCTCCCGCCACCAGGCGCACAAAGCGGGCGATTTCCTCGGCGCTGAGTAGCTCGTCGTGCGCGCGGGGCGCCACGCCATCGGCCGGCATGCAGTAAATGCAGCGGAAATTGCACTTGTCGGTAACGGCAATGCGCAGGTAGTTGATATCGCGGCCAAAGCCGTCATGTTGCACGTGCCCGTCCACGCAGCCCTCCCCTCACGCGGCGTTTTATTCTTCGGAAAACATAATACCCCACGAGAGAATCATGCCGACACCCGTACGACAGGACAGGTCGCTTCGAGCAAAACGGACTTCCCAAGCCCATCCTCAACACACAGACCATCACAACATTCGATGCTTTTCCCGATTTTGGCAAAAAACGTCGAATGTTGTGATGGTTTGCCTGCCCACGGCACCCCGTAGAAGGACCAAAACGCCCCTAAAGGCCGCCGTCCCAGTGTCGAATCACGAATTCTCGCAGGTCGTTTTGACGTTTCTGGAACGCTTCGCTTCGGTCGCACTTGAGACCCATCGCGAGTGCGATGGCGTTCATCGCCCGGTGCAATTGCAGCTGATGGGCAAACTGAGTCCCGGTGAGGACGATCATCCTAAAGCCCAGCGTACCCAGCACGGTCATACGCTCCGCATCCGACGCGCTGCGCTGTTTATCAAGATGGTCCGAGCCGTTGTATTCAATCCCCGTACCGCTCGCAGGCGCATATACGTCGATCTCGAAATACCCGGCCTTTGCGAGATACTTGAACTCGCTGGGAACATCGACCCGATGGTTGAGCTCGATCTTGGCGTATCCCAGCCCTCCCTGGGAACGTTTTGCTACGACCATGATTGCGGTGGCCGTCTCCATGGGCGACCGCGCGCCATCGTGCACGCGCTTGAGCACGGCGGCCGCGCGTATGGCCCCCTGACGAGATCGGTTCTCATTGCAATAGGCAATCAAGTCGGCAACGGTATACCTCTGCCCCATCTCGATATAATCGCCTGTCGACAGATGATTCAAATGGTATCGAGCGCAGATTTCGTAGCCATATTCCAGCTGCTCGGGCTCACTCATCCACGAACCCGCTTGGACAAAGCACATGGCCTCATCAACCACCAGAAGGCCCTCCGCCACCTCGATAAGATGGCCTGGAGGTACCGGCGCCCCAAACACGTGGCACCTAAATCCAGCCGGCGTCGAGCGCTCAAAATCAAAGTTGACGAGCGTGTCGATATGATCGAGCTCTTCTCGTGGAATACCGAGCGAAACCAGATAGTCGGTAACGATCCCAACTGCCGTTGAAGCCCTCAGCCCCTTGGCATCGAGTCCCAATTTGGGCAGGCTCGCGGTCGACTCCGCCTCGTTAGCAAGCGAGTCCTCATCGTATAGGCTGCTTGCACGCGAGAGCGGCTCGGACGGGCGCGCCACGTTGTGGTACAGCCAGGCGGTCTTATGGGACAGGACGATCGGCAGGTCCATGAGCCCTCCAATGGAGTCGGATAACCAACCTTATTCCCCTGCCCACGGGTCCGCACACCTTCGCGCGCAAGAAAGCGATTCTGCCCGGTCGAGTGGCAGAAAAACCATCACAACATTCGATGCTTTTCCCGTTTTTGGCAAAAAACGTCGAATGTTGTGATGGTTTGAGGCAAGGTGAGGGGCACGGAGGGGTCAAAGCATCGTGCTCGAACGGGTTAATCCAACTCTTTTAAGCCATGCGCCAGCTGCCAGTACTCGCCGTGCTGGGCGAGCAACTCTTCGTGCGTGCCGCGCTCGATGATGCGGCCGTGTTCAAGGACCATGATGGCGTCGGCGTCGCGGACGGTGGACAGGCGGTGCGCGATCATAAACGTGGTGCGACCGCGCATGATGCGGTCCATACCGCGCTCGATGAGCTTTTCGGTACGCGTGTCAATGGAGCTCGTGGCCTCGTCCAGGATGAGCACCGGCGGGTCGGCCACGGCCACGCGCGCGATGGCGAGCAGCTGGCGCTGGCCCTGTGACAGGTTGGCACCGTCCGCGGTCACGAGCGTGTCGTACCCTCTAGGCAGGCGGCGGATAAACGAGTCGGCGCAGGCGGCCTCGGCAGCGGCGCGCACCTCCTCGTCGGTCGCGTCGAGCTTGCCAAAACGGATGTTCTGCGCAATGGTGCCGCTAAACAGGTGCGTATCCTGCAGCACAATGCCGAGCGACCCGCGCAGGCTGGCCTTGGCAATGTGCTTGACGTCGATGCCGTCGTACGTGATCTCGCCGTCATCGACCTCGTAGAAGCGGTTGATGAGGTTGGTAATGGTCGTCTTGCCGGCGCCCGTGGAGCCCACAAACGCAATCTTTTGCCCCGGCTTGGCAAACAGGTTGAGGTCCGTGAGCACGCGGGCGCCCGGCACGTAGGAAAAGTCCACGGCATGGAAGCGCACGTCGCCGGCAAGCGGGACCAAGCCGCACATGAGCTCGGTACCGTCGGCAGCCACCGCTCGGCCCGACTCATTAACGGCGGCCACATCATGCAGGTGCCCGTACGCGCCCACGCCCTGGCCCTCGGGAATCTTCCACGCCCACGCGGCGTCGCCCGTCTGCACCAGCTCCACGCAGCCCTCGTCCACCTCGGGCTCAAGGTCCATAGCCGCAAACAGGCGCTCGGCACCGGCCAACGCGTTGAGCAAGAAGTTGCCGAGCTGCGTAAACTGGTTGATGGGCATGGCGGCCTGGCGCACAAAGACCAGGTAGCTTGCAAGTGCGCCCACATCGGCGAGCCCCTTGATGCAGAGCATGCCGCCCGCTACGGCGACGATGGCATAGTTGACGTAGCCAATCACGACGGTCATGGGCACCATGGAGTTGGCATAGCTCACGGCGGCGGTACCGGTGCGGCGAAGCTCGTCGTTGCGGCAGGTGAAGCCGGCGACATTCGCTGCCTCACGGTTAAAGACCTTGATGACCTTTTGGCCCGAGACCATTTCTTCGATATATCCGTCCAGGTCGCCAAGCGATGCCTGCTGGGCGGCAAAGAAGCGCTTAGAGCGCGCGCCCGAGTAGCGCGCATACAGCACAATGGCCGCATCGCACACGAGCGTGATAATCGTGAGCTGCCAGTTAAGGATGATGAGCATGGCCGTGGTGCCCACAACCTGAATGGCGGCCTGAATCACGTTGGCAAAGCTGTTGTTGAGCGCCTCGGAGACGGTGTCGACGTCGTTGGTGAAAAAGCTCATGATGTCGCCCGAGCGCGTGCTGTCAAAATAACTGAGCGGCAGCGTCTGGATGTGCGCGAACAGGTCGCGGCGAATATCGGACACCACGCGTTGGGCCGCGCGCACCATGATCTGCGAGTAGCCCAGGGCCGAGAGCACGCCCGCGGCGTAGATGATCGCCGTCAGGATGACCTGCTTGGCGAGCAGTTCCTCCCCGCCCGTGGCCAAACCGTTAACGATGGGGCGCACCATGTAGGTGCCGGCGAGGCTCGCGATGGCGGCGACGGAGGCGAGCACGCCCACCGCGAGCAACGAGAACTTGGCATGCCCCATGTAGGAGAGCAGGCGGCGCACAGTGCGTTTGAGGTCGGCCGGGCGTGCTTGGGCTGCGGTCTTAGGCATGGCGCTCACCCCCTTCCAAGGGTAATCCGCTGGGGGCGAAGGAAAACGGATCATTCGCGCGGTCATCATCGCTGCCGTCACCGGTGTCCGCGTTCCCCGCAAACTCCATCTGCGAGGCGTAAATCTCCTGGTAGATGTTGTCGCCCGCCAGCAGTTCCTCGTGCGTGCCCACGCCGTGGACACGACCGTCGTCCAATACCACAATGCGATCGGCATCCATGACACTCGCGATGCGCTGGGCGATGATGAGCACGGTCGCATCGGGAATCCGAGCGATGTGCTCGCGAATCTTTGCGTCGGTCGCCATATCGACCGCGCTGGTGGAGTCATCAAAAATGAGCACGCGCGGATGCTTGAGCAGCGTGCGCGCGATGCACAGGCGTTGCTTCTGGCCACCCGAAACACCGGCGCCGCCTTGGCCCAACTCGCCGTCCAGCCCGCCGATGCGATCAAGGAACTCGTCCACGCACGCCGCGCGGCAAGCCGCGAGGAGCTCATCGTCCGACGCCTGCGGATTGCCCCACTGCAGGTTCTCGCGCACGGTACCCGTAAACAGCACATTCTTTTGCAGCACAATGCCCACGGCGTCGCGTAGAGTCGCGAGATCGTAGTCGCGCACGTCGCGCCCGCCCACAAGCACGGCGCCTTCGGTGGCGTCGTACAGGCGCGCAATCAGCTGCACAAGCGAGCTCTTGCCCGAGCCCGTGCCGCCGAGGATGCCCACCGTCGAGCCGCTCTCGATGCGAAGGTCGATATGCTCGAGCACATCCTCGGCTGCATCCGCGCGGTATTTAAAGGAAACGTCGCGAAATTCGATACTGCCGTCCGCTGGCGCCGCAGTCGCGAGGTCTCCCGCGGGGTTGGCGATAAAGGGCTCCTCATCGAGCACCTCGGCGATACGGCCCACACTCGTAAGAGCGCGCGTGAGCAGCAAAAACACGTTGGAAATCATCATGAGCGAGTTCATGATCAGCAGCACGTAGCTCATAAAGCCCGTGAGCGAGCCCACGCCCAAGCGGCCTTCGATGATCATGCGGCCGCCAATCCACAGAATAGAGAGCGCAGCCACGTACATCGAGAGTTGGAACACCGGCAGGTTGAGCACAGCGTTGCCAAAGGTCTTCGTCGCGGTGCGCGCAAGCTCGGTATTGACGGCATCGAACTTGGCCTCCTCGTGCTCGGCACGCACGTACGCCTTGACGGCGCGCACGGCGGTGAGGTCCTCCTGCACCACGCCGTTGAGATGGTCCATCGAGGTCTGCAGCTGGCGGTAGAGCGGACTGACACGGTAGGTAATAACGCCCAGCACGATCGCCAGCACCGGCAGAATAATTGCGAATACCGTAGCGAGTGGACGCGACAGCACCAGCGCATAGGCCAAGCCGACGATAAGCGTCACGGGGCCGCGCACCATGGGGCGAAAGCCATTGCCGATAGCGTTTTGAATCACGGTGATGTCGGTGGTCATGCGCGTGACGAGCGAGCTGGCGTCGTAGTTGTCCAGATTGCCAAAAGCGAGCGTCTGGATCTTGCGATACTCCGCCTCGCGTAGGTTAGCGCCCAGCCCCGAGGCAACGCGGGCGGACGTGCGCGCATAGCCTAAGCCAAGTACCAGCGAACATGCGGCGCATGCCAACATATACGTGCCCTGCAACAGCATGTAGTTGATGTCGCCCGCGGGCACGCCCACGTCGATGATATTTGCCATGATGACCGGGATAAACAGCTCGAGCGCCGTTTCGGCCGTCACAAAGAGCACGCCGAGTATGGCATCGCGGCGGTATGCCCCCAGATAGGAAAACAGAATCTTGAGATTGCGCACGCAGGTTCATCCCCCATCAAACGTTGTTCGCAAACCCACGTATTATGGCGCGCCGTGCGGCGGTGTCAAGTGTTCCGAAATCGATTTCTGCAAGGCTAGTGCAGGCGCTAAGCTCGCAAGGTGCATCTCTGTATTCAATTGGAAATGAACGCGAGCGCGACTTTTTTCGCCCCGCTGCCAACATAAACCTTGACTCTACAATCGTTGTAGGGTTTTCACTACACTGGTAGCAAAACGAACCCAGCCAGAAAGCCCCGCCCATGGAACACGACCTCACACGCGGCAATGTCCTCAAGACCATCGCGGTCTTTGCCCTGCCCTATATGCTCTCGTACTTTTTGCAGATGCTCTACGGTATGGCCGACCTGTACATGATGGGGCAGTTTAGCGGCGCCGCCGGCATCACCGCCGTGGGCAATGGCGCGCAGACGCTCTATATCATTACCGTAACGCTCGTGGGCCTGGCCATGGGAACGACGGTCATCGTCGGCCACGCCGTGGGCTCGCGCCGGTTTGACCGCGCCGAGACCGCCATCGGCAACACCATCACGCTCTTTATGGGTGTCTCGGTGGTGCTGGCCGCTGTCCTGCTCGCACTGTGTCCGCAGATTGTGGCGCTCATTGGCACTCCCGCCGAAGCCGTCGAAGGCACTGCCGCCTACCTGCGCATCTGCTTTGTCGGCATTCCCTTTATCGCCGCATACAACATCCTCTCGGCCATCTTTCGCGGGCTGGGCGATTCGCGCTCGCCTATGTACGTGATTGGCGTGGCGTGCATCATCAACATCGCACTCGACTTTCTATTTATCGGCCACATGGGGCTCGGCCCCGTGGGTGCGGCGCTCGGCACGGTAACCGCCCAGACGGCAAGCGTTGCCCTCGCGCTCGTGTGGCTCAAGAGCCGTCGCACGAACATCCACGTTAAGCGTAGCGACCTGCGCCCCCAGCCCGAGGTGCTCGGCAGCATTCTTAAGATCGGCGTGCCCGTGGCCGTGCAGGACGGCTGCATCCAGGTGGCGTTTATGTTCATCACCGTCATCGCCAACCACCGAGGGCTCGTCGACGCCGCCGCCGTGGGCCTGGTCGAAAAGATGATCAGCTTTTTGTTCATTGTGCCGAGTTCCATGGGTGCCACCGTCAGCGCGCTCACGGCGCAAAACGCCGGCGCGGGCAAGGGCGATCGCGCGCGTCAGGTGCTCAAAGACGCCATGACGATCTCGGTGGTGTATGGCTGCCTGATCACGGTGCTGATGTGGCTGGTGGCACCGGCGTTTATCGGCTTTTTTGCCAAGGACTCCGCGGTCGTCGCGGCCGGTACCGGCTATATGCGCAGCTACATTTTCGACGCGATTTTTGCCGGCATCCACATTTGCTTTAGTGGCTTTTTCGCTGCATACGGCAAGAGTTACATCGGCTTTGCGCACAACGTGCTGGCCGTGGCACTCATTCGCGTGCCGGGCGCGTGGCTGCTGTCGAACGCCTATTCCGACACGCTGTTTCCCATGGGCATCGCTTCGCCATGCGGCTCGATTTTGTCGGCAGTCATCTGTGTTGTCGCGTTTACCGTGCTCAACCGGCGTGGGGCTTTTGACAAGTTGGCAGCGTAGCGGGGCAACGCGAAATCGCCCCCATCGACGACATCATCAGCGACGACCCGGCGACCTACGTGACGCAGATCACGGTGCCGGTTGTCCCGGCAAAGTAAGAACCGCCCGGAAGGCATCGTGCTTCCGGGCGGTTCTTACTAATCATTATCCAGCAACTCGAATCGATTTCTAGATATCACCAATGCGGCATAATCTTGGCTTTGGTGAAAAACATGGGCAACCACAACGTCCTCGTTATCGTAGTAATAAAGCATTACATAAGAATTGACGAGGCAAGCATGGTAGCCAAGCGCTGCAAGCTCGGGTAACTTCGATAAGCCGTAGTCAACTACACCACTTTGAAGAAGCTGGAGCTGACTACGGTATTTATCAAGAAAATGCCGGGCGGTAAAAATACCATGCCCTAATAGATAATCAACGATATCGTCAACCTCTTGTTCAGCTGTAGGCAGAATCTTGACGTTATAGGCCATATTTTGCCTCAAGGTCATCGAGGGCCTCAAAGGCATCACGCGCCGTGCCGGCAGCACGCTCCCGCTCGGCCACAGCTATACGAGCCATCAGGCGAGCCTTAGCCTGTTCCTGAACCATGAGGTCATAGTCTTCAGATCGAAGTACAACAAATTTGCTATAGCCGTTTTTTGTAACAGTCACTGGGCCCGTAGTAGTTTCAACGAGCTCAGAAAACTTTGCGGTGTCCCGCATATCTTTAATTGGAACGCAAACGGGCATGGCACACTCCTAACATAATTGTGTACACAATTATGTTACACCAAAACGACCCCGCTAAAGTCCTAAAGCATCTTCACTGACAATCTGAATGTCATCGCCCTTGGACTGGAGTTCCAAGGCTTTCTTTACCTTACTCCCGTAGTTCTTTGTAGTCCAAGCATCGCTGCCTTCATCGCCCACAACCACGTAGTCGCATTTCTTTGACACGCCACTCAGTACCTGGCCGCCATTCTGCAAAATAAACTGCTTGATACACTCTTTTGAACCATGATAGAAAGTACCAGAGAGGCAGAATTTCTTTCCTTCAATTTGAACCTGTCGATGCGCTACGCCATCGGAGCAGGGATTGATTACCCCCTGCAATAAACCAACCAATTGATTGGATTCGCGCTCATCTATATCACCATCCGCCAAAGCGGCAGTTAGAAGCGAGCAAACTTTGTCGAGCAAAGGGTCGCCTTGCAACTTATCATGTTCTTCGACATACTGCAGTACTGACATTGCCTCCAAGGCATCAACTCGGCCATTGGCGACTATCATTTCGCACAAACTTAGAAAGTCGCAGTAATCGGCAGTCTTTTCCGACTTCACTCTCTGTGCCGAAGCACGGGAAGCCCCTTCATTTGAACGTCGTTTGCAACTAGCACCAAGACTATACGGTGCAAACGTGGGGACACGCCCCTCGTCTTCCATAACCAACGAGTGGAAAATACGCCTGCAAGCATCCGCATCGTCCAAGGCTCGATGATGGTTCCCCATCTCAAGATCTAGGCATCGGCAAACCGTTGGAAGCTTATAGTCTGGGTATTCTGGATGCCACTGCTTGGCAAGCTCTTTAGTGCAGGCGTAATTCCACTCGGGCCTGTCAAGTTCATAGGCGTCGAATAGCTTCCACAGAACCGCCAAATCAAATGAAGCGTTGTGAGCAACCAGAGCGGCTCCGTCAAACAAGCTTTTCAATGAGCGTGACCATATTTCCGGAAATGTAGGAGCACCGGCAACATCAGCGTGGGAAATGCCCGTTAGCCTCATGTTTATTTCCGAAAACGGCTCCTCAGGATCAACCAAATAGGAATCCTCTGCAAGGACGGCACCATTGCAGTCACATCGAATTAGTCCAATTGAGCTAATTCGATCATTGTGTCCATTTGGAGTTTCAACATCCAAAAACAGTACGTCTGCCGCCATGACAGTCTCCCTACTCCACAGGAACTTCGCCCGTTTCGATAATTTCCTCAAGTTGGTCTTCGTCCAGTACGGGCACACCAAGTGCTTGGGCCTTAGTGAGCTTTGAGCCCGCATTCGCCCCCGCAACTACATAGGAGGTTTTCTTCGAAACCGACCCCGTCACCTTAGCCCCCAGAAGTTTCAACACATCCCCAGCCTCGGAACGAGAACGTTTCTCGAGTGTACCGGTCAGAACAAAAGTCAATCCTGTTAGTGGTTGCTCTGAAGCGAGATTGGCGGAAATACCAGCTTTTTCAGACTTTGCCTGCATTGCGCCCATAAGGTCTTCCTCGAGAGAGAAACCGCATTCACGAAGTCGCTGAAGCACATCGAGATTTTCCGGAACAGAGAAGAACTCCTTTATGCTATTTGCGATTTCCGGTCCAACCCCTTCGATCTGGGCTATATCTTCCTCGTCAGCTATAACAAGTGCATCAATTGAAAGGTAACGCCGGGCTATAAGCTCGGCGACGCTCTTCCCCACCAAGCGAATCCCCAAAGCAAACAGAATCCTTGGGAGCGGCAACTGCCGAGATTTATTGAGCTCATCGACTATCTTTTCAGCCGTCTTCACACCCACCGGTATGGGCTCGCCCGCATTTTTAACGATTCGATCGGCTTTGTAAAGCCTTGGAGTACCGTCCTCGTTGAGCATCGGCTTTCCATGCTTATCGAGCATGGGGTCGCCCTTACGATGCCCCCCTTTTACCACGCGGCCCGTGTCCAGGCCTGCGATGTCATCGATCGTGAGCTGGTAGAAGTCCGCGACATCGTGGACCAGGCCGGCGGCGATCATCTTGTCGACGATCTCGTCGCCTAGGCCGTCGACGTCCATGCAGCCGCGGCTCACCCAGTGGAGCA
>URIJ01000037.1 GCA_900547835.1 uncultured Collinsella sp. | reverse complement strand
GAGAAGTTCGCGAAGCCCACTTCTCAGACCAAGGCAACCCGCCCGGAGGCGGCCCTCTCGACCGTTTCGATATGCGGGGGCTGATTCTTTTTTATGTAATGGGGACTTTGCTGATGCTGCCCCGGAGACCGCGCATCTGACTTTGGCCAGCCCGAAACACATTGCCGGGGCCGGGGAGCCTGTCTTGTTTTGAGAAGTTCGCGAAGCCCACTTCTCAGAGGAAGGCACCCGCCCGGAGGCGGCCCCAGCGCGAGACCGTCCCGGATGCTATTCGTTGTCGCCTGCGGTCATTTGCGTTGCGGAGAGCGCGCCGTCGGCAGCGGTTGCAGCTGCTGCGTCGGGCCAGACCCAGTCGGTAAAGGCCGGGTGATCGTAGCCCTCATCGCACGCGAACTCAAAGGCCTCGGTGCGGAATGCCTCCCACTCATCAATCTGCTCGGCAAACTTATCGGCGTCGACCATGCGCAGCACGTCGGCGGCCAGTGCCCAGCGGTCCATGTTGTTCAGGCGCAGCATGTCGAACGGCGTTGTCGTGGAGCCTTTCTCCTCGTAGCCGTGGACGCGGAAGGCATCGTGGCCGGGGCGGTTCCAAATCAGACGGCGAATCGTGCCGGCATAGGCGTGGAACGCGAAGAGGACAGGCTTATCGCCGCAGCCGAACAGCTCAGCCCAGCGCTCGTCACTGAGAGCCTGGTCGTTCTCGCAGACGTTCTGAATCTTGAGCAGATCGACCACGTTGACGAACCACACCTTGATGCCCAGCTCGCGCAGCATGTCGGTTGCAGCCAGAGCCTCAAGCGTCGGCACGTCGCCGCAGGTGGCGACCACGACGTCGGCCTCGGCGAGCGAATCGGCGGTCGATGCCCACTCCCAGGTCGCAACGCCCTCGGCGAGCTCCGCCTTGGCCTCGTCGACCGTCTGGAAGGTCGGGGCAGGCTGCTTGCCGCAGAAGATGGCGTTGACGCAGTCGGTGGACTGGTAGACGCGCTCGGCCACGGCGAGAGCCATGTTGGCGTCGGCCGGATAGTAGGCGTTTACGATGTGCGTGTCGTTGGCCTTGTTGAGCAGCAGGTCGATAAAGCCGGGGTCCTGATGCGAGAAGCCGTTGTGGTCCTGACGCCAGACGTGGCTCGACAGCAAAATGTTAAGGCCGCTGATGGGGGCACGCCACGGAATCTCGCGCTTGGTAGCCTCGAGCCACTTGCAGTGCTGGTTGACCATGGAGTCGACCACATGGACAAAGCTCTCATAGGAGCTCCACACGCCGGAGCGGCCGGTGAGCACATAGGCCTCGAGGAAGCCCTCGCACTGATGCTCGGACAGCTGCTCGATGACCTTACCGGAGCCTGCCAGCAGCTCGTCGTTGGCCTCGTCCTCGTAGAAGCCGGCGTCCCACTGCTTCTTGGTCACCTTGTAGGCGGCCTGCAGGCGGTTGGACGCGGTCTCGTCGGGGCCAAAGATGCGGAAGTCATCCATGTTCTTGGCCAGAACGTCGGCAGTGTACTCACCAAAGACGCGGGCGGCCTCGGTGGAGCCCCAGCCATGACCCTTAGTTGCGACGGGGACCTCGTGGGCATGAATATCGGGCAGTTCGAGCTCGCGACGCACCTTACCGCCGTTCGCGTTGGGGTTGGCGCCGATGCGCAACTCGCCGGTCGGCATAAAGGCCGTCACCTCGGGGCGCACCTGGCCCTCGGGCGTAAAGAGCTCCTCGGGCTTGTAAGAACGCAGCCACTCGCGCAGCACGCGGAAGTGCTCGTGGGTGTCCTTGGCACTCGCCAGCGGCACCTGATGTGCACGCCAGGAGTCCTCGGTCTTTTTGCCGTCGATTTGCTTGGGGCAGGTCCAGCCCTTGGGCGTGCGGAACACGATCATCGGGTAGGCGGGACGGACCACGCTCTCACCAGCGGCGGCCTGTGCCTGCGCAGTAGCCTTGATGTCGCAGATCTCGTCAAAGACTTGCTCAAACAGGGCAGCGAAACGAGCGTGGATGCTCGCATGGCTCTCGTCGTCAAAGCCGCGACAAAGAAGTGCGGCTTATAGCCCATGCCCTCAAAGAACTTGGTGAGCTCCTCGTCGGACACGCGGGCAAGAATGGTAGGGTTGGCGATCTTGTAGCCGTTGAGGTGCAGAATCGGCAGGACGATGCCGTCCGTTGACGGGTTCACGAGCTTGTTGGACTGCCAAGAGGTCGCGAGCGGACCGGTCTCGGACTCGCCGTCGCCCACCACGGCCACGGCCAGCAGGCTCGGGTTGTCCATAACGGCACCGTAAGCGTGGCTGAGCGTGTAGCCGAGCTCGCCGCCCTCGTGGATGGAGCCGGGCGTCTCGGGAGCAAAGTGGCTCGGAATGCCACCGGGATAGGAGAACTGGCGGAAGAACTTCTGCAGGCCGGCCTCGTCATTGGTGATGTCGGGGCGAATCTCGCGGTAGGTGCCGTCGAGCAGCGACTGAGCAGTACCGGCGGGGCCACCGTGACCAGGGCCCATCAAGAAGATAGCGTTCTGGTTGTGGTCGGCGATCAGTCGATTGACGTGACCGAACAGGAAGTTGATGCCGGGCGTGGTGCCCCAGTGGCCAACCAGGCGGTGCTTAACGTCCGGACGACCGAAGTCGCGCACCTCACCGGTTTTCTCATCAACAAAGTCGGGGCGCATTAGCGGGTTAGAGCGAAGGTAGATCTGACCGACGGACAGATAGTTCGATGCGCGCCAATACAGGTCGACGCCCTCGAGCTCGGAAGCCGGCACCTCGTGGCCCAGCTTTTGCCACGGCGTCCCCAGTGTTTTAGCCATTGTTTATGTCCCTTCGCTGTGCGGTCACCCTCCAATACGGCAACCTTTCGTTGGGACCAGTATATTTGCTAAAACGTTTTATCATGGTGAAAAAACGTTTTACCACCCTTATCAATCCCATCGATTAGCAAAACGCGACATTCACCTGCGGCGTTGATTGTCACAGGTGCTCCACATTCGGTCTCTGCAAATTGGTAAACGTGTTTAGTTGTGTTTAGTAAGCTCGAGCACGCTGTCCTTAACGATAAGCTCCGGCTCCAGAACGACCTCTTCGGCACGCCTGCCGCCCCTACCGGCAAGACGCTTGGACATGCAGCCAAAAGCATGCTCCGCGAGGATACCAGGATCCTGCTCAATCGCGGTCAGCGCCGGCTCAAAGAGAACGTCGGCCGCCGAGTTGTCATAGCTCACCACCGAGATATCGCCCGGGATGCTCTTCCCCATCTCGTGCAAGCGCTTGAGCAAACCGAGGGCAATGTTGTCCGAGCTTGCGAACACGGCGGTGGCATCAGTTGCGAGCACCGCCTCCGAGGCCTCGTAGGCACTCGGAATGTAGTACTCGCTCTCAAACTCCAAACGCGCGTCGATAGGCAAGCCAACCTCGCGCAGTGCGCGCTCATAGCCGGCAAGTCGTTTGCGACCCGTATTGGAGCGGCGTGCGTTAACCAGGCAAGCAATACGGCGGTGGCCTTGCTCGATCAGATAGCGGGTGGCCATGTAGCCGCCCATCTCGTGGTCGAACATCACCTTGTCGCACTCGAGTCCCTCAATGGCACGGTCGACCATTACCGCCGGTATGGGCAGATGGCTGACTTCTTCGCGCAGGGCGCGGTCGTCGGAGAACTCGTCACCCACCACCAGGAAGACGCCATCAACGCCGCGCGTCACCAGCTGGCGCAGCAGCTCCAGATCGTCATCGGCGCTTCCGCCCGAACTGGTAATGAAGAGCGCATAGCCGTCCTCGCGGCAGCGCTTTTCCAAGCTGCCGGCGAGCGAGGCAAAAAAGCGGCTCTCGATATTGGGAACGATAAGGCCCAGCGTACGCGACTCGCGCATGACCAGGCTGCGCGCGATCTGGTTAGGAACATAGTGGTTGCGCGCCGCGACCTCCTTGATGAGCTTGCGGTTTTCTTCCGAGATGCGACAGGGCCGATTATTGAGAACAAGCGAGACCGACGAGGGGGAAAGCCCCACCTCCTGGGCGATCTGCTTGAGGGTGACTTTGTTGGCCATCTCGCTCCTTCCGGGTTTACGCGCAATCTCTTGAAAGTATAGCGACTGCCCCTCTACCTCGGTGATAAACACTTTACCAATCCGGTAGACGGCTGTTTTATCGCCGCCAGCGCACCAAATCCGTCCGGGTGGGGTATATTGCAATCGATTGATGACAACGACCACCAAAAGGCGGATATTCGTATGCACGAGAACGACTTTTTTAACGAGGACCTGCTGTGCGCGCTTGCTGGCGTTGCCGGCGAGGACAACGTGCTGATGAGCGAGCCCATGCGCGAGCACACCACGTTTAAAATCGGCGGCCCGGCCGACGTCTTTGTCACGCCCGATACCGAGCAGGGCCTCGTCGCCACGCTCGATACCTGCTATCGCTGCGATCTGCCCCTCACCATCGTGGGCAACGGCTCCGACTTGCTCGTCGGTGACAAGGGCATCCGCGGCATCGTCGTGGCACTGGGCGAGGGCCTCTCCGACATTACGGTCAACGGCACGCACGTCACGGCGGCAGCCGGTGCCTTGCTTTCCGATGTCGCCGCGGCAGCAGCCGAGGCCGGTCTCACCGGCATGGAGCCCATCTCGGGTATCCCCGGATCGGTCGGCGGCGCCTGCTACATGAACGCCGGCGCCTACGGCGCCTGCATGGCCGATGTGCTGGGGTCTGTGCGCGTCTACAAGCCCGCCCGCATGCTCGACGACGGCACCCGCGGCAGCGGCAGCATCATCGAGTTCGATGTCGACGAGCTCAACCTGGGTTATCGCAAGAGCCGCATCGCCGACGACGGCTTTATCGTGCTTTCGGCCACCTTCAATCTCGCCCCGGGCAACGCCGCGATGATCAAGGCCGACATGGACGACTACCGCCAGCGCCGCGAGGACAAGCAGCCGCTCGACATGCCGAGCGCCGGCTCCACCTTCAAGCGCCCCGAGGGTTACTTTGCCGGCAAGCTCATCATGGATGCCGGCCTGCGAGGACACGCCGTTGGCGGCGCGCAGGTAAGCGAAAAGCACTGCGGCTTTATCGTCAACGCCGACCACGCCACCGCCGCCGACGTCGACGAACTCATCCGCGACATCCAAGCCAAAGTCAAAGAGCAGTTCGACGTAGACCTAGAACCCGAAGTCCACCGAGTAGGCGAATTTTTATAAAAAGAAGGCCCCGAAAGGGGCCTTCACCATATTTATTCAGATAACCCAGTCCGGTGTGTCGCGCTCAGGACCCGAGAGGGCCGGGACAGTCCGAGAGGCATAAGGTTGATCGCGAGTTCCGCACGAGCCGGAGAGCACTTAATGTGCTCTCCGTGCGAGCAGGACTGTCCGAGCAGGCAACCTTATGCCTCTCGGACAGTCCCGGCCCAACTTGCGTTACGACAGCGCAATACCGCCAAGCCAGCCCCAACGCACGCCAGAGCCAGTACCATAAAAGCTAATGAACGAATCGAGCGACTTCGATGTAATGGCACCCTCGTTGCTCATAACGATGCCGCCGCCAACGTAGATACCCACATGACCGTAGATGAGGCCCGGAGCACCCGTGCCGCTATGCGATGAGTCGGCCACGATCATGCCCACCTGTAGCGCCGAGCGGTCGGAGCTATAGCACCAGGCGTTGAACATGTCACACGCGTTGCCGCCAAAATAGCCCACGCCGGCGTTACGGAAGACATTGGTAACCCACGCCGCGCACCAGTTCTGACCCGGCGAAGGCGTGGAGTAGCACGCGTTGACGACGGCCTGCTGCTTGCCCGAGCCGGCATTCTGCTGCGGAGTTCCGGGCGCATACGATCCACCGCCCGAGCTCGAACCACCCGAGTAGGAATTGTTCTTGTTCGCGGCAGCCGCGGCAGCGGCAGCCTTCCTAGCAGCCTCCTCGGCCTGGGCGGCAGCGAGGATCTCGGAATCGCGCTGAGCCATGAGCTCCTTGACGTCGTCGGAAAGACCGTTCAGCACGGTCTGGACCTCTTGCTGTTTGGCCTGCATATCCTGCATCTGAGCCGTCTGCTGGTCCTTGAGTTTCTCCAGGTCAGCCTTTTGTGCTTCGAGCTCGGTCTTCTGTGCGTCGAGCTCGGCCTGAATCGTCTGGATATCCTCGATGGCATCGCGGTCGCTCTTGTTGATCTTCTCAACGTAATGCGCGTTGGCAACGAGCTCCTCAAACGAGCCAGAGGCCAGCAGCAGCGACAGGATGTTCGTGCCGCCGGACTTGTAGCTGGCGGCCACGCGATCGGAAAGGTCGTTACGCTTCTTCTTGAGCTCCGACTTCTTGGTGTCGATCTGAGCCTGCGTCTCGTCGATCTGACCCTGAACGCCCTCGATATCGCTGAGGGTCTGGGCATTCTTGTTGGCCAGCGCCGCATACTCATTTGCGATGCTGTCGAGCTGGGCCTGAACCTCGTCGAGCTGGGCCTGGGCGGCATTCAGTTTATCGGTGGTTTCTTTGGAAGCCTCCGCCGCATGGGCGCGAGCGGGCAGGCCAAAAAGAACTGCCGCAGAAGCGGCGCCGAACAGGGCCTTGAGGGCAGTGCGGCGCGAGAGCTCCTGGGAAAGGATAGAATCGCTGTTTGGTGACATATGTACTCCGTTACATGCTTATTTATATGTCGCTCAACTCATACATATTAGCGTACATATGGCGCGTCCCAACGATTTCCACGAACGGCAGGAAACTACAAGGTCAGCGGCTCGTAAGCAAATGTCAAAGATCAGGTTATGCGTACGCAAGCTCTTCTATGAGTACGTTAGCACAATCCTCTGCTTTTCCTACAGCGCACGATTTGGGCGTCCCTGCCTGCGCTATACTCCCCTGAAGAAGTGTTCCTGATTCGATAGGAGACTACATGTCCAAAGCACTCGACCCCAAAGACACCTGTGTCCTCGTTACCGGTGGCGCCGGCTTTATCGGCTCGCACACCGTCGTTCAGCTGCTCGAGGGCGGCTACCAGGTTGTCGTCGTCGATGACCTCTCCAACTCCAGCGCCGTTGCCATCGACCGCGTCAAGACCATCGTGGGCGACGAGGCCGCCAAGAACCTCACCTTCTACGAGGCCAACGTGCTCGACCGCGATGCGATGAACAAGATCTTCGATACCCATCAGATCGACCGCGTCATCCACTTTGCCGGCTTTAAGGCCGTCGGCGAGTCGGTGAGCAAGCCCGTCGAGTACTACCACAACAACATCGTGAACACCCTGGTGCTCATCGACGTCATGCGCAACCATGGCTGCAAGTCCATCATCTTCTCGAGCTCCTCGACCGTCTACGGCGACCCGGACAACCCGCCCGTCACCGAGGAAGACCCCAAGAAGCCCGCAACCAACCCCTATGGCTGGACCAAGTGGATGATCGAGCAGATCCTTATGGACGTCCACACCGCCGACCCCGAGTGGGACGTCGTGCTGCTCCGTTACTTCAACCCCATTGGCGCTCATCCGTCGGGCCTGATCGGCGAGGACCCCAAGGGCATCCCCAACAACCTGGTGCCCTATGTCGCCCAGGTTGCCGTGGGCAAGCTCGAGGCCGTTCAGGTCTTTGGCAACGACTACCCCACCCCCGACGGCACCGGCGTGCGCGACTACATCCACGTGTGCGATCTGGCCTCGGGCCACGTTGCCGCCCTCAACTGGATGAACGGCAAGACCGGCGTCGAGATCTTTAACCTGGGCACCGGCACCGGCACCTCGGTACTCGAGGTCGTCGCCGCCTTCTCCAAGGCTTGTGGCAAGGAGCTGCCCTACGTGATCCGCGAGCGCCGCGCCGGCGACATCGCTGCCAACTGGTGCGATGCCTCCAAGGCCGAGCGCATGATGGGCTGGAAGGCCCAGTACGATATCGCGGACATGTGCCGCGATAGCTGGAACTGGCAGAGCCACAACCCCAACGGCTTCGCCGACGCCGAGTAGCCACTCCCCCGTGCTAGGTTTTGTGGCATGCCTCAAAACCTAGCACGCGACATGCTCGGCACATGCCGCTTCCCGCATGGGTAGATTTCTAGACATGTCCCAAAAATCTACTGGCCCCGGCCTCCAATGTGAGGTCGGGGCTTTTTAGGAACTCGTTCTCGAGCTCGAGCTCGCGCATGCACTTGCGGGCGGCCCTCATCTCGGCGGTCTCGGTCTTGGCCGCGGCCGCCGCGACCGGGTGGTTGGCCAGTTCCTTCTTTCTGACCGTCACCCATCTTCCCAGGATCTTCTCATTGATGCCGAGGTCGGCGGCCACTTGGGCGATGGGCTTCCCCGACGCGACGGCGAAGTCTGCGGCCTCGGTGCGGTGCCCCGCTGTGCAGGAGAGCCTATCTGCCATGACTGAACACTCCTTTCTTTTTGGCGCTGAAACGATTATCGCCGCTCAACGCCATTCCTCTAAGTCAAGTGTCCTGGGATACAATACAGTTCAAATGGACGAGGAGGATCCGGCGCTCCTCTTGATGAGCCCGGAGAGGCCCCTGGTCGTCACCCTTCCCCGCGCGAACGCAAAGCGGACGGCGGCGAGCCATGTCCTCCCCGCGCGTTCCATTTAGGGAGTCCTCGAGAAGTCGATCTCCCTGTGCGATAATCGAGCTATTGAGTCTCGCGAGTTTAGAGCTGGTGATATGCATTGAAAATCAAGGTGAAAAACATCGGCAGGGTCGCTGAGGCCGATATCGAGATTAATGGCATTGCCGTGATCGCCGGGGAGAACGGGACGGGGAAAAGCACGGTTGGAAAAGCGCTTTATGCGGCCTTCAACAGCATGTCCGATTCGGAGAACAAAATCGACCGCATGAGGCGCAATAGTGTTGAACGCGCCATCAGGAAGGCATATGTGGGAGGCCCTCTCGACTCCACGTCTCGCCACAGGCGAACTGCTGGAAGAATGAATGGTTTCATCGATAGGGTTTTTTCGGGCGAGTGCACGAGGGACGAGCTTATTGATGAGATAAAGGAGTATTACGGGGAGGAGATCTCCCGTGAGATCGAATCCGATTTCACGAATGGCGTAGCAGGAGTTGCCGATCAGATTATCGAGATCATGGATATCTCCGATGATGAGGTATTTCGTGCGATTGCGACAAACAGGTTCCAAAGCGAGTTCAACGGCCAGATCAATTCGGTTTTCGGCGAAGAGCCCGGGAAGGTCGAACTCCAGATAAAGGACGCATCTACGGTTTTCTCGGTTGCAGGTGACGAGGTGGCGGAGGTGCACGATAGGAGGGTTTTGCGATTCAGGGCGCATTATCTGGACGACCCGTTCCTGATCGATTCTCTCGGAGGGCCCTACGGCCCCGCTTTTCGGTTCAGGCCCCTCCTTGGACACCAGGAGGAGCTGCGGCAAGATTTGATTCAGGCGACCATCCGTAACGATGACAGCGAGTCCTCGCTGTTCGACGAGATCGCGAAGGAGCGGCACCTGAAGGTTCTCATGGACAAGGTCTCCTCCTTATGTCCGGGGTATTTCGAGAGGAGCGAAAGTCGCGGTCACCTTACGTATCTCGAAGAGGGCTTCGCTCGGGGGTTGGAGCCTGGGAACCTTTCTGCTGGCTTGAAGACGTTCGCCATCATGAAGGTGCTCTTGAAGTCCGGCGCGCTAGATGCCGGAGGGACTATTATCCTCGATGAACCCGAGATTCATCTTCATCCTGCATGGCAGCTGGCCTTCGCCGAGATAATCGTGCTGCTCCAGAAAGAGCTCGGGATGCACGTCTTAATGAGCACCCATAGTCCATATTTCTTGAATGCGATCGAAGTGTATTCTAAGAAGCACGCTGTTGATGGATTGTGCTCATATTATCTTGCGGAGACCTGCGCTGATGGACGCTCTCGCTTTGCCGAAATAACCGGCTCGACTGAGGTCGCCTACGAGAAGCTGGCGGCTCCTTTTGATACGCTTGAGAGGGAGGAGTACGGCCTTGAGTAGCGACCTGTGCGCCTCCTGCCCTCATCCGAACTCTCCCGTGGTGCCAGATGGCAGCGATGGTTGCTCCCGTTGCAGGACCTGTATCCTAAGGGACTGCACGTCGACCATCTCCAAAACATCCAGAGACGGGAGCGTCTCTCTTGTGGATGACGATTTGCCTGTTGTCAATTTTGACTCTGTTAAAGAATGCTACTGCAAGAAGGTCAATAGGTGGATGCAACTCCCGCGCTCCGCCGATGCGCTGTATTGCGATCGGGAAACGTTATATCTAGTCGAATTTAAAAACGGCAGTCTGAAGGAGACGCTGGGGAAGAGGCTCAATCCCAAGGATGACGAAGAGCTTGGTATCAATCTTGGCCAAAGGGACGCCCTCATCGAGAAGTGCAAGGACAGCGTTTTGATCTGCTCGGACCTGTGGGGAAAGAGGACGAGATGGTTTCGCGAGCACTGCGTCTTTGTTTTGGTATACAACGAGGACAAGAACAAGACCGCGTTGAAGCGGGTTGCCAGCTCGATTAGGAAAAAAGCGCGTTTTGGGCTTCCTGACAAATTGAAAGGTTTTTGCGTGAAGGATGTCTTGACGCTAACCGAAAAGGAGTTTTCGACATCGCTCCTTTCAACTTGGCGAGACGCAGAAGAAATCGCGGAGGTCGACGCGTAGGAGACCGAAAAGCATCCGGTGGCTATTTGCTCCCGATATCGATCGTTCGTCTGCAGTCGGTTTTCTTTCCGCTGCGCCCGCCAGTTTGCGATGAGTCGCGCACCGTGTGAAGCTCAACACGGATGAAATACAAATATAATCCCCCCTTGCACTGTGTTGATAAATATTGCTCGTCGAACTCATCTGAACTGGGCTTTCTTGCATAGAACTGCCTGAACCTGAGCGTTTTCGGGTATCGCATTGCCCGATCGAGCACCATCGCGACCTTCTCAAGCTTGTCCTCGGGCGGACTCATAGCCACAGCCCCGCATGTCGTCCCGGTTGGAGCCGGGATGAGACCTCAGGAAGCACTGCATGAAGTAGCGCATCCGGTTCACGGGCCCCAGCGGGTTCTGGCCGTCGGGAACGCCCTTGAGCAGCTTCGCGTTGTAGCGCTGGCTCTTCAGTGACAGATTGTTGACGGGAGCCGTGTGGCGCCCGGCTCCATGTCGTGGATGAGCGTGGAGCCGGGCGCCACACGGCTCCCGAACGTCGCCAAGGTCTTCGCCCTGCTTGTCTTGCCAAGGCCCTCCCGGATGAAGATTGAATTGCCTGGCTCATCGCAGCCGAGCGCGACACGGGCTCTACCCGAGACCATCATCTCTACACATAGCCCATCATTCGACAAGAACGCGCAGTTTGTCCTGCATAGGCGCATGGTGTCCCCCTCCGCCGCAAGAGGTGAGCAAAAGAGAGGCTCCCCTCGCCACTACCGGACAAAGGGACCTCTCTGGGGAAACACGCTATAAAACCTTCTTGCCGGGCGGTCGAGTACAGCACCGACGGCGTACCTGAGTATTTGCTCGCTTGAGCACTGTTGAATATCGCGAAACAGCACCGCCGATATCGCGCTTGGGCACCGGGGCCGACACTGGCCCCGGTGCTTTTTTATTGCTACCGGTCTATCCGCGGCGCCGCCGCATGTTGGCCTCGCCCATGTCGACCCAGACCGCGTTGTGCACGATCCTGTCCATGATGGCGTCGGCATGCACCCCGCCGCCGAGCCTCGGGTGCCAGTCCTTCTTCTTGAACTGGGTGCAGAATACGGTCGAGGCCGTGCCGTACCTCAGCTCCATCAGCTCCAGCAGCATCGACCTGAACTCGGTGTCCGGCCTGTCGAGCAGCCACTCGTCTATCACGAGCAGGCCGAACGCCCCGTACTTGCGGACGAGCTTGCGCTCGCCGCCGGGCCGGTCACGGCTCTCGCGCCAGAGGTCCTCGAGGTCGGGCTGGCGGACGTAGCACGACCTCACCCTCCTGGCGCAGGCGGCCTTCGCGAGCGCGCAGGCCAGGTAGGTCTTGCCCGTGCCGGTGAGGCCCTGGAGAACCACGTTCTCGCCGCGCCCGACGAACCCGCAGGTCGCGAGCTCGGCCACCGCCACCCTGTCGAGGCCGCGGCCCTCGAAGAAGTCGACCGAGCGGACGTCGGCCTCGGGGTACCTGAGGCCGGCCCTCCTCGTCAGGTTGCGGACCTTCTGCGTGATGAAGTCGGAGTGCGCCTCGTCCACCGCCATCTGGACGCGCTCGGCGAACGCCATCCCGGCGCACACGGCCTCGTCCTGGGCGGAGAGGGCGGCGAGCAGCTCGGCCGCCCCCATCTCCCTGAGCTTGCGGGCGGTTGTCTCCGCGTTGACGTCCATGCTCACCCCTCCCCGTAGAAGCCGGCGCCGCGCACGTAGCCGCAGTCCCCGGACGCCTCGCCGGCTGGCGCCCTGTCCTGCCCCGACCTCAGCACGGGCTCGACGTCGCGGTAGCGCGGCGACCTCTTCCCGGTCGCGAGCGCTATCCCGCACGCCCGCTCGAGCCTCGCCGGGGTGTAGCGCCTGGACAGCCTGAGCACGGCGAGCGCGGCGTTGAAGCCCTGCTCGTCGAACTCGTAGCAGGCGAACACCCTGTCCACCAGCTCGGAGCAGGAGGGCCCGACCCTCGAGGCCCAGGCGCGGATGCGCGGCGCGTCCCAGTCCGACCACGCCCTGCCCTCGGGCATGTCCGAGCCGCGCGTGGAGTAGCGGTTCCTCGCGTAGGACGGGAACCTGGGGTGCGTGGCCACGCGCTCGCCGCCGGAGAAGACCTCCACCTTGCCCTCGGTGACGCGCAGGTCGACCGTCGAGCCGACGAGCAGGTGGCTCACCGAGTAGTAGTTGCGGGCGTACGCGACGTGGCAGTTGGCCTGGACCTTGCGGCCGTAGACCCACTCGCACACCTCGAAGGGCTCGGCCGGTAGGGGCCTCAGCAGCGGGCGCTCGACCTCCTCGAACACCTCGCGCCTCGAGCCCTCGCGCTTGGCGAACGGCGCGTCGTTGTGCTCCGCGACCCTCCGGGCGACGGCGGCGCGGAGGGCCGCCATGTCGGTGAACACCTCGTCGCGAAGCGCCGCTATCACGTAGGTCGCGGCGGCCCAGACCTCGTTCTCGGCGCTCGGCTTGTCGCGGGGCCTCCTGACCCTCGCCGGGATCACGGCGGAGCCGTAGTGCGCGGCGAGCTCCTCGTAGGCCGCGTTCAGTACCGGCTCCCCGGCCCTGGGGTGGGCGGTGACGCCGGTCCTCAGGTTGTCGGGGACGATGCAGGGCGTCGCGCCTCCCAGGAAGGAGAAGGCGTGCACGTGTGTGTTTCGTCAAGAGGATTTGAGCAAAAAGAGCATCGGAAATTGAGCAGCCTGAGCATCGGAAGCGCGCACGCTTTTTGAGCGGCTAGCCCTCCTGCATGAGGGCATGGCGCACGCGGTAGGACTCGCCGCGGAACTGGACGAGCCTCCCGTGGTGGACGATCCGGTCGATCACGGCGGCGGCCATCTGGTCGTCCCCGAACACCGACCCCCACCTGCTGAACTCCAGATTCGTGGTGATCACCACCGACTGCCTCTCGTATGCGTCGGCGAAGACCTGGAAGAGCAGCCTCGCCCCGTCCGCGTCGAGCGGGAGAAACCCGAGCTCGTCGATGACGAGCAGGCGGGCCTTGCCGATGAGCGCGGCCTCCCGGTCGAGCCTCCCGTCGTCGCGGGCGCGCCTCAGGCGCATCACGAGCGAGGACGCCGTGAAGAAGCGCGCCTCGAGCCTCCTCTCGCACGCCAGCGCGCAGAGGGCCGACGCCATGTGCGTCTTGCCGGTGCCGACGTCGCCCGTGAGCACGAGGTCCTCCCTGCGCTCGAC
>URIJ01000036.1 GCA_900547835.1 uncultured Collinsella sp. | reverse complement strand
CCACCACAAAGGTGACTGTCCCCTTTGTGGTGGTTTTTGTTTTTGAGGGAGGGGCGCGGTGCCGATGGACGTTCGCTCGGATGGCGAGCTTGCCGATAACTTCTGGTGGAGGCGTTCGGCGCGGGTGCGCCGCGGGTCCCTGTACGACGCCGGTGTGTCGGTGGGGCTGTTGGCGGCGGCGACGGCTGTGGGCGCGTTGCTCGACCGGCCCGGGCTTGCCCCGAGCGTCATGATCGTGTACGTGCTCGTCGTGCAGCTGTGCGCGTTTTTTACCTGGAGCCGCCTGTACTGCCTGTTGAGCTCGGTTGCGGCCGTGGCGCTCTACAACTTTTTGTTTATCGAGCCGCGCTACTCCCTGACGTTTATCGACCACATCCATCCTGGCATGTTTTTCATCATGTTCGTGGTCTCGCTGGTGTCGAGCTCGATCGCACTGGCCCTGCGCCGTGCCCTGGCCCAGGCCGCCGCGAGCGACCGCCGTACGCAGATGGTGCTCGAAACCAATCGCATGTTGCAGCGCTGCGCCGACGAGCCGCAGATTGTACATGCCATGGCCATGCAGCTGGCGCGTCTTTCGGGCTGCCCGGTCGTGTGGTACAGCGCCGACGCCGACGATGATGACCTGCTGCCGCGCGCGACGTATACGGCGGTGGGCGATGCCGCGCCGGTGCACCATCTGGCACCCCAGATGCCGCCGCTGCTCTCGGCTTCGGCCTACGTGGGAACGCCGCTTGACGCCACGTTTGGCGGCTCGGCGTTCTACGGCATTTATCTGACGGTGCGCTCGGGTGACACCATGGTGCGCGCGGGTGAGCCCTCCTCGGTGGTGGGCGTGCTCGCCATCGTCGCCGAAGCTGACGCGTTGACGTCCGAGGAGCGGACGCTTGCCGACGCCATCGTGAGCGAAGGCGAGCTGGCCCTCGATCGCGCCCGCGCCATGGAGGCGCGCGAGGAGGCGGCGGTGCTCGCCAAAAACGAGCAGCTGCGTGCCAACCTGCTGCGCTCCATCTCGCACGATCTGCGTACGCCGCTCACGAGCATCTCGGGCAATGCCGATGTGCTGCTCGACCAGGGCTCGACCGGCACCGCCGTGCTCGACGCTCAGACGCGCCGCAACATGCTGCTGTCCATCCGCTCGGATGCACTGTGGCTCAACGCCACCGTCGAGAACCTGCTCGCCACCACCAAGCTCGAAGGCGGCGGCATGCGCCTGTCGACTACGCTCGAGTTGATGGACGATATCGTCGAGGAGGCGCTGCGCCACGTGAACCCCGCCGTACGCGAGCACGACCTCAAGGTGGTTGCGTGCGACGAGCCGGCACTCGTCAACGTCGACGCGCGCCTGATGGTGCAGCTGGTGGTGAACCTGGTGAACAACGCCATTACGTACACGCCGGCGGGTTCGCATATCGTGATCTCGATTGGCGTCGACGAGGGGCACGTGACGTGCTTGGTCGCCGACGACGGGCCGGGTATCGCGCCCGAGGACCGCGAGCGCATCTTTGAGTCGTTCTACACCGTCAACCATGGTTTGGCCGACAGCCGCCGCAGTGTGGGCCTGGGGCTTTCGCTCTGCCGCTCCATTATGCTGGCGCATGGCGGTAGCATAGAGGTTGCCGCGGCGGACCCGCATGGCTCGGTCTTTACGATCGAGCTTCCCGCTGCCGATGTTTCGTTTGATAAGGAGTAGCGCCGTGCCGAACTCTGCCATGAAACCGCTCATCTTGGTTGTTGAGGACGATCCTGCCGTCCGCAACTTAATCGTCGCCGCGCTCGAGGCGCACGGTCTGCGCCACATGGCCGTTGAGACCGCCCATGCTGCCATCGCGGCGGCCTCGTCGCAGGCGCCGAGCATTGTGCTGCTCGATCTGGGCCTGCCCGATATGGACGGCGTCAAGGTGGTGGAGTCGGTGCGCGCATGGTCGGGCATGCCGATCATCGTGGTCTCGGCGCGCAGCGAGGATGCGGACAAGATTCGCGCGCTCGATGCCGGTGCCGACGACTACCTGACCAAGCCGTTTTCGGTCGAGGAGCTGCTCGCGCGCATTCGCACCACACTCAGGCGCCTTTCGTATGCGCAGGCCGGCGGCGTGGTATCCGAGGGCGCGTTCGATACGGGCAAGCTGCATATCGACTTTGATGCCGGTGTCGCGACGATGGATGGCGAGGAGCTGCACCTGACGCCAATCGAGTACAAGCTGCTGTGCCTGTTGGCGCACAATGCCGACAAGGTGCTCACGCATCAGTTTATTCTGCACGAGATTTGGGGCACCGCGACCAAGAGCGACCTGGCGAGCCTTCGTGTCTTTATGGGCACGTTGCGCAAAAAGATCGAGTCCGACCCCGCACATCCGCGCTACATCCAAACCCACGTGGGCATCGGCTACCGCCTGGTCACCCAAGGCTAGCCCGTCGCCCACATCCCCCTCATGAGTTGCGGTGAAATAGTTCCTGTTTTTGCCCTTTAGGAGGCTTTTCAGGAACTATTCCACCGCAACTTTTTTATTTGCCCTTGGGTTTGCTGGCGTAGAACTTCTTCTTTTTGGGCTTGCCGGCGGGGGAGGGTTTGCCGGTGCCGTGCGGCTTGCCGTCGCCGTGCGGTCTGCCGTCGCCGGCGTGCGCATGGCCAGGCGCTGCTGCGCGAGGCTTGCGAGCCTCGGGGTTGCGCAGTTCCTCGACGCGCTCGGCAATTTCTTCGGCACTAAAGCCGACCTCGGCCATGGCGTCCTCGATGGGCAGACGGCGCACGATATAGCAGTGGTGTACCTTCTGGTTGCGCGCGAAGTCCTCGGGGATGGTCTGCGCCGTAATGTCTTCCAGCACCACGCCCGCGCGCGCGAGCTTGCGCGTCTCGGGACGGAAGCCGCGCAGGTTGCAGCTAAAGATGGCATGTCCGCCCTGCGTGAGCAGGCGCGACACGCCGGCCAACAGCTCAACATGGTCGCGCTGGACATCCCAGGTGCGGCGGCCCATCTTGGACGAGTTCGAGAACGTGGGCGGGTCGACAAAGATCAGGTCCCAGCGGTTGCGCGTCTGGCGCTGGTCGCGAATCCAGGCGAGCACGTCGTCGCGCACAAAATGATGCTGCGGTCCCACAAAGCCGTTCTGGCGCATGTTGCGCTCGGCCCAGTCCAGATAGGTGTTGGAGAGGTCGACCGTCACGGTCTCCTCGACGCCGCCATCGGCCGCGTAGCAGGTGGCAGTGCCGGTGTAGGCGAACAGGTTGAGGAAACGGCGCGCCTGCTTGGCGTGCTCGCGCACCAGGTTGCGGGTGACGCGGTGGTCCAGGAAGATGCCCACATCCAGATAGTCGTCAAAGTTGACGGCAAAGGTGAGGCCGCCCTCTTCGATGAGCGGCAGACGACGGCGTGCGATATTGGCACGCTCGCCCGATGCGCCCTTGCCGGCGCCCTGCTTGCCGTACTGCGAGCCGCCGCGCGAACGCATGCGGGCCTTGGCGTGCACGTGCTCGGCCGGAACATCCAGGATGCGCGGCGCGATGGCCAAGATGTCGAGCATACGGGCCTGGGCCAGTGCGGGGTCGATGGTCTTGGGCGCGGCGTATTCGGCGATGACGAGCCAGCGGCCCGGCGTCTGCGGGCAACCCTCGTACAGATCGATGGCGGCAGAGTAATCGGGCAGGTCGGCATCGTAGACGCGGTAGCAGCTCACGCCCTCGCGCTTTGCCCACTTTCGACGCAGACGGGCGTTCTTGCGCAGGCGGTTGGCGAACTGCTCGGACTCGGGGATGAGCACGGGCAGCGGCTTGCCGTCGCCCAGGTCGAGCGTGGCGGTAGGTTCGGGCATGAAGGTGTCGGCGGCTTCGTCGCTGATGACGTCGTCGGCGTCCGCGGTCTCGCCCTCGGCGTTTGCGCTGTTCGCAGCCTCAAACGCTGCGGCGGCGTGGTCGAGCGAAGGCCAGACTTCGACGGTCGCCTCTTCGTTGTTGGGCATGACGGCGATGGAGCGCTCGGGCTCGGCGTGGAGCGCGCGGGCCATGAGGCCGTCGCGGGTGAGCGCGGCGACCGGTGCCGAAACAAGCTCGGGTGCACGGCGCAGCTCACCGATCAGCGTCATGGTATCGTGCATGAGCGACAGCGGGGTCTCGGTGGTGTCCGCGACGATGGCGGCACCGGCGACAGCGCCCGCGTGATCCAGCACGGTGGCAGGCTTGGCAGCGCAAAAATCGACAAAGCGCTTGTAGCCCGCGCACTTGACCATGCGCTCGGCAGTCTTGCGGGCGGCGGGGTCAATGTCCACGGCAACGATGCGCGCCTGGCGCTCGCGCGCTGCGGCTTCGTGCTCGTGCGCCTCGGCAAGCAGCTGCTCCCACAGGGCGGCATCGTGTAGCTGCCACCCCTCAAAGCCCCAGCGATCGCGGGCGGCGCCCGGGGCGCGGTCGGTTAGGATATTCACTGCCTCCAGCAGCAGACCGCCGCCGGCGCACGAAGCGTCGACCAGCGTGGGCAGGGCTTCGTTCTCGTAATCGTCGGCCGTCAGCTCGCGCTCGCACAGTGCAGTCCAGCCGACCTGCGCCAGCACCAGGGCGGCGTAGTCGGGGCGCAGCACGTGTGTGTCCTCGCCGGCGCGGGTCGCGGCGGGCGGCAGGCGTTTGAACAGCGGGTCGCCCGAAAGGTCCAGGCTGATGCTCGCGCGGCGCTGACGCAGCGAAAGCAGCAGGTGAACATCGGGGTCGGCGGCATCGACGTCGGCACGACGTCCCGTGGCCTCGGCCAGACGGTCGCACAGCGCGTCCTTGGCGCGCAGGGCCGAGAAGCGCGTGTTGCGCAGCTGCTCGGTCACGCCGCGGGCGGTGATGGCGATGGTGGCGCCGGGGCGGACGATGCTCTCCCAGGCGATGTCGTAAACGCTATCGTACAGTTCATCGGCATCCTGCGCCTCAAAGCGCCCGAGTACCACGAACACACGGCTCGCCAGGCGCGACCACAGACAGGCGCGGTAGCCTTCTTCGAGCTCGCCCTCAAATGTAGCGCGGCCCTTCAGCCGGCGAACATGCGAAAGCCCGAGGCGTTTAAGCTCATCGGCGAGTGCGGACTCAAAGCCCTCGGGGCAGCTTGCGTAAAATTCCATGGGTGACCTCTCTGGTTGCGTCGCTCCATTATATGATGGATGCTTCGTTTGCCCTTATCCTCGAAAGGAACCCATATGATTGATGCGTGTCCCGAACCCGCTGTGCTCTTTTTTGACGTGGACGGCACGCTGACGTCGTTCGATCCCGACGATATGACCGATAAGGACTTCAATGCAGTCCATCCGTCGAAGGCTGTTGTCGATGCATTTGGTCGACTGCGCAATGCGGGTCACCGGGCATTTATCTGTACGGGTCGCCCCTTGTGGCTGATTGCCGATGGCCTGCGTGCGCTGAACCCGGCGGGTATCGTTGCCATGGCGGGGGCGACGCTCGAGGTCGAGGGCCGCGTGGTGCATGAGGACTGCTTTGACGAGGACGTTATCGCGGAGCTCGCGCGTCGTATTACTGTGGCGGGCGGCGAGGCGTTGTTCGAGACGAACGGTGTCACCTATTCACTTGAGCCAGTTGGTGTCGAACAGTCATTTCTGCTAGGCGCCGGCGTGGTGCACGGCGTTGACCAGATGCGCGTCGGTGGCCGCTTGCGCGTAGGCAAGGTGTGCATTAACGCGTGCGACCTGGCTCGCGTAGCCAACGACGATGGCTTTATCGATCGCGAGTTTGAGCTGTGCAACACCGGTGGCCAGAATCGCGAGCTGAGCCCCAAAGGCATCGACAAGGGCTTGGGCGTGGCGCGAGCGCTGGAGTATCTGGGCCGCACTGGCAATGCGCGCACCTTTGGCTTTGGCGATTCCGGCAACGACCTGGGCATGCTCGCCGCCGTCGAGACGGCCGTGGCCATGGGCAACGCCATGCCCGAGGTCAAGGCGCTCGCCGACTACGTGACCGACGATGTCGCACACGACGGTACCGTCACAGCGATGCAGCATTTTGGGTTGATTTAATAAATGGCCGGGTCGCCCGCAGTGGGGGCGACCCGGCCATGTGAGCTATTTTGCAATATAGAGTTTGGGATGACTGTGGCTGCTCTCGATTGCCGCTGTCATGATACCTTCGCTGTCCCCATCGATGATGATGCCGTCGAGGTCATCGATCTGTGCGGACTGATAAAAGCTCGTCTTATTGAACTTACCCTGGTCGACCATCATGTAGCTCAGGTTCGAGTTGGTTAGATACATGCGCTTGATCATGGCAGAGAAGTCGTGCTCAACGGTAAAGCCGTGGTCGGGATGGAATCCGTCGGCGCTGACAAATGCCTTGTCGGCATGAAGCTTGCTCATGCAGTCGAACGTCAGCGCGCCCGCGAGATAAAGGTGGCCCTTTCGCACGGAACCACCTAACAGCACTACCGAAGCGTTGGGCAGATTGAAGCTGGCATAGTTTGCGATGGCAAGATCGCCGGTGATGATGGTGATGTCGCGCTTGTCTATGAGGGCTTTAGTGAAGTAAAAGCCCGTGGTGCCGATGTCGATCACCAAAACGTCACCATCGTCAACAAGAGTTGCTGCGGTCGCGGCGATAGCCTCCTTGGCTTCGACTTGGACATTGATGCGCTCTTCGGGATACGAGATTGCAGTGGAACGTGAAAGCGATACTGCTCCGCCGCGTACACGACGCAATTTGCCTTCCGATTCCAGTGAGACGAGGTCGTGTCGTGCGGTGACTTCCGAAACCGAAAAGCGACGGACGATGTCGGATACCGAGATATTCGGCTTTTCCGCCAGCCAGTTCATGATAAATCGCTGACGCTCGGCGGGTGAAAGGTCTGAAGTAGATGCCATGTGTCGCTCCTTATGAACGAAAGGCGAAAGAAATGCCTTTCGTAATCGAAATATAACGTATCGATATGAAAAGAACAAGGCAAAATCGAGTGAACGAGATGAATGACACGCTTTGCTTTTATTTGTGTTAGTAGTTGGCCTGACATGCAGAATGCCTGTAATAGCCAGTAAAGAGTCTTGCCTGGAAGGTGTTCACAAAAAGTGAGGTACGCTCACGCCCGATAATCGACCGTTCGCGGAAAGTTGGCAATCGAGCTTTCGATATCTTTTGAAATAGTTTATAAAAGAAAACCGAAAAGCTTTTGAAACAAAGAAAAAGGCTTTCGATAGCAATAGTGCTAGATGAGAAAGGACCGAACATGGCAATCAAGGTGTTTGCCGACGGCGCTAACCTCGAGGGCATGCTTGACATGCATGACAATGGCAACGTTCAGGGCTTCACGACCAATCCTTCCCTTATGAAGGCCGGCGGCGTGACCGACTACCGCGCTTTTGCCAAGACGGTTCTTGAGCACATTACTGATGTGTCGGTCTCTTTTGAGGTATTCGCCGACGACGAGGCGGGTATGGAAGCCGAGGCTCGCGAGATCGCAACCTGGGCAGACAACGTCTACGTTAAGATCCCGGCGCTCAACACCAAGGGTGAGTCCACTGCCGCGCTGGTCAAGCGCCTTTCTGCCGACGGCATCAAGGTGAATGTCACCACTATCTTCACGCCCGAGCAGGTCGACGAGTTTGTCGATGCCGTCTCTGCTGAGACCCCCTCTATTCTGTCCATCTTTGCCGGTCGCATTGCCGATACCGGCGTCGATCCGCTGCCCCTCATGGCGGAGTCCGTAAAGAAGGCTGCCGTTAAGCCTGCTGCCGAGGTTCTCTGGGCGTCTACGCGCGAGGTCCTCAATATCTTCCAGGCGGAGTCCGTTGGATGCCAGATCATTACGGTCCCCAATGCCCTTCTTGCCAAACGCAAGAATTTCGGGAAAGATTTGCTTGAGTACTCGCTTGATACTGTCAAGGGCTTTGCCCGCGACATTCAGGCGCTTGGTTTTCATATCCTGCCCGAGGAGTAGGGGACGAGCATGCTGACCGATCTTCTTAAGCCCGAGCTTGTTGCCTGCCACGTCGAGGCCTCCGACTGGGAGGAAGCGATCAAGGCATGCGGTAAGTTGCTCGTAGACGCTGGCAAATGCGACCAGAGCTATGTTGACGCCATGATTTCATCGGTTCACAAATTCGGCCCCTATATGGTCTTGGAAGAGGGCATCGCCATGCCCCACGCTCAGGCAAATGGCAATGTGAGTGAAGCGGGGATCTGTATCGTCACGCTTGACCCTGCCATTGCGTTTGGACACGAGGATTTCGATCCGGTTCACGTGCTCGTGGGTATTTGCGCACCCGACCCCAAGGCTCATCTTGGCTGCTTGGCGGAGCTTTCGCAGATGTTCGAGGACGAGGACTGCGTTGCCAAGCTCAGCGCATGCGATACGCCCGAGCAGGTTCTGGAGACCATGCGTTCATTCTTTTAGGCCTTAATGGCACGGCGATGCGTCGCCGCTTTTGGATAGACGGAAAACCGTCACGTGTAGGAGAGGAAGGTTGCCATGCATATCATCACCGTATGCGGAAACGGCATCGGGTCCAGCCTGATGCTCGCTGGCAAAGTCGAGGAGCTTTGCGAGGAGGAGGGCATCAAGGCCGACGTTGAGTCTATGGACCTGAACGGTGCTTCTTCCGCAAATCCGGATCTGTTCATCACCGTTAAGGAACTCGCCCCCGAGCTCCACGGCAACGTTGTGATCGTTCGCAGCTATGTGAACAAGAAGAAGATCCGCGAAGACGCCCTCGAGGCAATCAAGGCGGCCGCCGCTAACGCCTAAAGCGGCACAAAAAAGGGCGGTTCCCTGTGGAAGAGGGAAACGCGCCCACGTTAGAGAGAAAGGAAGCGCAGATGCAAGCCATCCTTCCCATACTTGAGTTTATCCAATCGATTCTGACCAAGCCAGCGTGGATTATGGGTCTATTTGCCTTTGTGGGCCTTGTCGCGCTTAAGCGTCCTGCCCACAAGGTGATGACGGGCACCCTGAAGCCCATTCTTGGTTACATCATGCTGTCCGCCGGCGCCGCTGTTGTTCAGGAGAACCTTGCTCCGCTGGGTACCTTCATCGAGACCGGTTTCCACATCACCGGCGTCGTGCCCAACAACGAGGTCGTTGTTTCGATGGCTCAGAGCGTCCTCGGCGTTCAGACCATGATGATCCTGATTCTCGGCTATGTCGTGAACATTATCATTGCTCGCTTTACCAAGTTTAAGTACATTTTCCTGACGGGCCATCACAGCATGTTCATGGCTTGCCTGCTGTCTGCTGTTCTGCAGGCATCTGGCTTCGAGGATGTCCAGCTTATCATTGTGGGTGGTATGTTCCTGGGCCTCGTGAGCGCTATGCTTCCCGCCGTCGGCCAGCGTTTCACCGAGAAGGTTACCGATGGCGACGAGATCGCCATGGGTCACTTCGGCTCGCTTGCCTACTATATCTCCGCTGCAGTCGGTACGCTGTTTGCTAAGGACGCCGAGGAGAACAGCACAGAGAAGATCGAGGTTCCCGAGAAGTATGCCTTCCTGCGCGACACCACCATCTCCACGGCTCTTACCATGGCCTTCTTCTACCTGGTTACCGCTTTCGCCGCTTACATCGCAGATCCTGCGGTCGTTACCAAGACCGCTGGCGGCGACAACGTGATTGTTTACGCCCTGACCTGTGCTCTGTCCTTCGCCGTCGGCGTCACCATCGTCTACAACGGCGTCCGCATGATTCTCGCCGACCTGGTCCCGGCCTTCCAGGGCATCTCCAACAAGCTGATCCCCGGTGCCATCCCCGCCGTCGACTGCGCCGTCTTCTTCCCCTACGCTCCCACCGCCGTCATTCTCGGCTTTGTCGCTTCCTTTATCGGTGGCGTGGTCGGTATGTTCATCGTGGGCGCTACCCTCGGTATCTTCATCATCCCGGGCATGGTTCCTCACTTCTTCTGCGGTGCTACCGCCGGCATCTACGGCAATGCTACCGGTGGCCGCAAGGGTGCAGCTCTTGGCGCTTTCGTCAACGGCCTGCTCATCACCTTTGCCCCTGCTCTGCTCCTGCCTGTTCTTGACGTCTTCGGCTTCAAGAACACTACGTTCGGCGACTTCGACTTCTCCGTTATTGGTATTACGCTCGGCCGCGCTGCCGAGGCCTTCGGTACCACCGGTGTCTACGCGATTCTCGCTGTCCTTCTGATCGTCGCCTTTGTCCCCAACTTCATCCACACCAAGGGCGCTGTGATCAACCACGTTGAGGAAGAGTAATCCAGGCACACTTTAAGCCCTAATCGGGCGGAGCTCCGATAACCGGCTCCTACACGGAAGCGGTGACGTCTCAAATGAGGCGTCACCGCTTTTTGTTTTGGAGTGGTTGTGAAAACGCACCGGTGAAGCGCTGTCTCTGCGCCGCGAACGGAATCAACCGCGATGATCAGCAAAAACGTTTTGCCGCTGGGGTGTCGATATAAAAATGGTAAAACTGCAAAACCGTTCGCCGAGAAGATGAAAACCCGCAGCTCACGCCTTGATAAACGTAGGTAAAGTGTTTAGCAGTTTATCGCCCATGTGCAAGCGAAAGGAATCAGGCAGATGGCAATCAAGGTGTTCGCTGACGGTGCAAACCTCGAGGGCATGCTCGACATGTACGAGAACGGCAACGTTCAGGGTTTCACGACCAACCCGTCCCTTATGAAGAAGGGCGGCGTGACGGATTACCGCGCGTTTGCCAAGGAGGTCCTGGCCCACATCACCGATGTGTCCGTCTCGTTTGAGGTCTTTGCCGACGACGTCGAGACCATGGAGGTCGAGGCCCGCGATATCGCTACCTGGGCCGAGAACGTCTACGTCAAGATTCCGTGCGTGACTACCAAGGGCGAGTCCACCGCCGAGCTGGTGCGCAAGCTTTCGGCCGATGGCATCAAGGTCAACGTCACCACCATCTTTACGCCTACGCAGGTCGACGAGATGGTCGAGGCCGTTGATGCCGAGACGCCGTCCATCATCTCGCTCTTTGCCGGCCGTATCGCTGACACCGGCGTCGATCCCATTCCGTTTATGACGGAGTCGGTGAAGAAGGCCGCCGCCAAGCCCAACTGCGAGGTCCTGTGGGCGTCCACGCGTGAGCTTATCAATATTTACCAGGCGGAAGGATGCGGTTGCCAGATCATCACGGTGACCAACAGCATCCTGGCCAAGCGTAAGAACATCGGCCGTGACCCGTACGAGGTCTCGCTCGATACCGTGCGCGGTTTTGCCAAGGATATCGCCTCGCTCGGTTTCCATATCCTGCCGTAACGCGAACGCTGGCTACATCGCGGGTTGTTCGCCCCGGCCTTTCCTTTCCCTATCGCTCACGCGCTTCGCGAGGGTCGCGCTAGGCAAAGGAAAGGCCGGGGCTGCCGACACGAACTTGCCGGTAGGTTGGTGATAGGCTTCCATATCCTGCCGTGGACAAAGGTACCCCCGCCTGCGCCGTGCAAAATTGAGAGTATTCAGCAAGGTAAAGGCTTTTACCAGCTGGGTGAAGCATGGAACAGCCCCCGTTTTGGCTCTGATGACGCTAAAACGGGGGCTGTTTCTTGCTTTTTCGTCTCTGAGGGGCATCCGGAACGGTGGAATTTGCAGAATACTCGCGATTTTGCACGTCGCGAGAGGGGGGACCCTTGCTTGGCGGTTTACTTCCCCTGCACCATGGTGAGGGAGATCTTTTTGCGGTCGCGATCGACCTTTTCGACCCACACTTTGACCGTGTCGCCGACGCGCACCACGTCGCTCGGGTGCTTGACGAAGCGGTTGGCCAGCTTGGAGATGTGCACGAGGCCGTCCTGGTGCACGCCCACGTCGACGAAGGCACCAAAGTCGACGACGTTGCGCACCGTGCCCTTGAGTTCCATACCGGGCTCCAGGCCGTCGATGGAAAGCGCCGAGCGGCTAAAGACCACCTCGGGCGCGTCGTCGCGCGGGTCGCGGCCGGGCTTCTTGAGCTCGTTGACGATGTCGATGAGCGTGAGGGTGCCGCAGTCCAGGTCGCTTGCCAGCGCCGAGATGCTGCCCAGGCGGCGCTCGATGTCGGGCACGCCGCCGCGGCTGAGCTCGCTGGCTTTAACGCCGGCACGCTCCAGGACGGACGTGGCCACCTCGTAGCTTTCGGGGTGGACGCTTGTCGCGTCGAGCGGGTTCTTGCCGCCGCTGATGCGCAAAAAGCCCGCGGCGTTGAGATATGCCTTGGGTCCCAGCTTGGGGACCTTCTTAAGCTGGCGGCGATCGGTAAAGGCACCGTTTTCCTCGCGGTAGGCCACGATATTCTTTGCCACGCTCGGCGTAATGCCCGACACGTAGCCCAGCAGGCTTGCGCTCGCGGTGTTGACGTCGACGCCCACACGGTTGACGACGTCTTCCACCACGTGGCCCAGGGTGCGCGAAAGCTCGGCCTGGTCAAGGTCGTGCTGGTACTGGCCAACGCCGATGGACTGGGGCGGAATCTTGACGAGCTCAGCCAGCGGGTCTTGCAGACGGCGGCCCAGGCTCATGGCGCCACGTACGGTGACATCCAGATCGGGATACTCCTGGCTCGCGAGCTCGGAGGCGGAGTACACCGACGCGCCCGCCTCGTTGACGATGGTGTAGCGAAGGCCGGGCGCCTGCTCGGCAATAAACTCCGAGACGACTTCCTCGGTCTCGCGGCTGGCGGTGCCGTTGCCGATGACGATGGTGTTGACGCTGTCCTTCTTGACGAGGCGGGCGAGCTCGCGCTTGGTGCCGGCGACGTCGTGGCGCGGCTTGGTGGGGTAGACCACGCCGTGGTCGAGTAGCTTGCCGGTCTCGTCCATGACGGCGACCTTGCAGCCGGTGCGGTAGCCCGGATCGAGCGCGAGCACGCGGGCGCCGCGCACGGGACGCGCCGAGAGCAGGCCCTCGAGATTCTTGGCAAAGACGTTGATGGCCTCGGTCTGAGCGCGAACGGTGAGTTTGGCGCGGGCCTCGCGCTCCAGCGAGGGGGCCATGAGGCGCTTGTAACCGTCAGCGATGGCGGCGTCAAAGACGGGAGCGAAGACGCCCTGGCGGCGGGGCCAACGGCTGCCCAGGCGCGCTGCAGCGGCAGCACCGTCGACATTCACGCGCACACGGAGCTTGCCCTCGCGCTCACCGCGGTCGATAGCCAGCACGCGGTGGTTGGGTATACGGCGCAGCGGCTCGTCATAGTTGTAGTACGGCTCATAGGGGGTCTTCTCGGCGGGGTCGGTGGCCTCGACGACGATATCGGCGGTGTTTTGCGTAAAGGCGCGCAGGTCGGCGACGTTCTCGGGGTCCTCGGCCACCGTCTCGGCCACGATGTCCGCCGCGCCGGCGAGCGCCTTTTCGGGCGTGTCGAAGCCGGCCTCCTCGTTGACGTATGCCGCGGCGGCGTCGAGTGCGCTGCCCTTGGCCGAGGCCTGCATGATGATCATGTTGGCGAGCGGCTCCAGGCCGGCCTCGCGTGCCTTCTGCGCGCGGGTCATGCGTTTTTTGCGGTAGGGCTTATAGAGGTCCTCGACACGCTGGAGCTGTGTGGCCTCGCGAATCTGCTGCTCGAGCTCGGGCGTGAGTTTGCCCTGGGCGTCGATGAGCAGGATGACGTCCTCTTTACGCTGCTCAAGATTGCGCAGGTAGGACAGGCGCTCGTCGAGCGCGCGCAGGGCGACGTCGTCCATGCCGCCCGTGGCTTCCTTGCGGTAGCGCGAGATAAAGGGAATGGTGTTGCCCTCGTCGATGAGCTTGACGGCCGCCTCGATGTTGGCGGCCTTAAGGTTGAGCTCGCGGGCGAGCTGGGCGATAAGATCCATGGGACTCCTTGCGTTTAAGGTGCGTTTGCAGCACAGAGCTACCAAGGATACCACCTGCCACTTCGCCCAAAAAAGACTGTTTTGGCGCGGAACCACGAAAGCGGCCTATCTACTACGTTTGAACCGTGTGGGTCGACCATCCCCCGGTTTTCCGAAAATGCGCAAGCCGTTTACCTGCACTGATAATTGTTCTCGGGGGAAGCGGGCACTGCGGGGCGCGGCAACGGCGCGCGATTTCCGCGTCGCAGCGCTACCCTGATGCTGAATGCCGGGACG
>URIJ01000035.1 GCA_900547835.1 uncultured Collinsella sp. | reverse complement strand
CAGGCAAGCGACCCGCCGGTGTCCACGGAGCCGTCCCATACGACCGTGCCGGCTACACGGTTCGCGAGGTTCCGGAAACCGTCCCCGAGGGTTTTAAACGTGCAGGGGAATGGACCGTCGGGGCCAATCAGATTTCCGACGGCGCCGAGCTTCAATATATCGTGGACAACCACGCTCTGTCGACGCATCTCCAAATTGTAAAACGCGATGCCCAAACAGGCGCTTCTGTTCCACTAGCCGGATTCACCTTCCAACTCCTCGACAGCAATCACAAACCTGTCTCACAAACTTGCTGGTATCCAGCACATAACGTAATGGACACCTTTACGACTGACGCGACCGGGACCGTCACACTGCCCGAATCGCTCGTGCCGGGCACCTATTATGTACGCGAAACCTCGGCCAAAGAGCCCTATCTTGTCGGCGAAGAGATCGAGGTAAACATACCCGCCGACATGAACCTAACGCCCGTTGCAATCGCCTCGTATTATGACCACGCCGCGACCGGAAACATCAGGATCGTTAAAACCGATGCCGTAGACGGCAGCAGCCTCGCGGGCGCCGTCTTTGAGATCCGTGCCTCGGGTGATATCGTGCGCCCCGACGGTAGCATTGCCGCGCTCGACGGTGAGACTGTCGCTACCGTCACGACGGATGAAACTGGAGAAGCACGCGCGGACAACCTCCCGCTGGGATCTGGCACCGCACGCTACGAGGTTGTCGAGACTCAAGCGCCGGCAGGCTTCTTGCTCGATCGGACAACCCATATTGTCGACCTTACTTATGCCGACCAGAAAACACCCGTTGTAGAAGCACGGCTTAACGTATCCGACGATTACACCAAGGTTGATATCTCCAAGGTCGATGCAAGCGGTGAGCAGGAAGTAGAAGGCGCACGGCTCACCTTATATGGTCCCGATAAAACCGAAATAGACTCCTGGACCTCATCCGACAAGCCGCACCGCATCGAACATCTTGCACCCGGCACCTACTCGTTGCGCGAAACGATGTCTCCGCGGACCTATGACCTTGCCGAGGAGATAACGTTTGAAATAAAGGATACGGGAGAAGTCCAGTCCGTCGCGATGAAGGATGCGCCCATCGAGATCAAAGGACAGGTCGACAAGCGTCAGGAACTTGTCCAACCTATCGGGAAGGGTCTGTTGGCTAACGGCGATGGAAAAAACCGCGCCGCGATGCAAACCAATACGGATGGGCTTTTCTCCTATACCATCGATGCTCGAAACGATTCCGCTACTTGGGTTGATGAGTTTACGATTACCGATGATCTTGAGTGCGCCAAAGACGGCACGGCGAGATTCGTCTCAATCGAAACCCCCGTCGCCATCGGCGACCTCAACGGTCTGTGCAACGTGTGGTATCGCACGACGCCGTTGGACTCGACAGACGTCGATGAGCCGGCAAACGCGACGCTTGACGATGGGCACGAAAATCCTTGGCTTGAGTCCGACGAAGTAAAAGAGAGTCTGGGTGAGGATTGCCGCCTCGTCGATTACGACGGCTGGCACCTCTGGAAGGCGGATGTCTCGACCACGGAATCCACCACACTCGAGGCGAAAGAACTCGACCTTGCATCCAATACCGTCGTGACGGGCATTCGCATTGAATACGGTGCGGTAGCCGCCGACTTTACGACTCGAAGCGATACGGATTCTTGGACCCGTGATGATCTCAAAGATGAGCACGACGACCTTGACGATGCCAAAGCAATCCTTGGCACAGACGCTCGGGGCGCAGTCGTACACATGCAGGCAACGTCGGCTTATACGCCCCAAACCGCACTCACCAACAGCGCACGCGTCGATCTTTGCCGCAACGGTGGCGGCGATAAACTTGAGTCACATGACGAGGACCGTGTCATTCAACGCTGTACCCTACCGCAGGACCTACCGGCAACAGGATCAGCTCCCATCGCCGCTTGCATCACCGCGCTCCTGACCTCGGGTGCCGCAGCCCTATGGTTCGCTCGCCTTAGGTCAATCCCAAAGAAGCGCTAGCGCGATGAAAAAGCGGGCGAGCCAGTCCCCCGGCTCGCCCGCTTTCAATCATGTAAATCGCCGCATCTACTCTGCAGACGAAGATCCACCATCAACGATTGCTTGCTCGGACTCAGGAATCCCATCGGCACCCGTGCTCTGTTCTTGCTCCACCTCTTCGCTGATTGCGGAGGCGGGGGTCGAGCCCTTCGCGCCCACGATGTAGGCAGCTCCAAACCCTAACGCAATGGCAATCAAGGTCAAAATCACGTAGACAGGCCAATGGCGCTTAATATACGAAAACACGTTGACTCCTTAGAGCTCCGTCTACGAACGGCGGATAACCTCGGTCACGACCTCGGATACCGTGGCAATGTTCGTCGGGTTGACATTGTGGGGCAGGTCGTCCTCGGTACGAGCGCAAGCCAGACGCGTGCCGTCCACGCCGGCGATGGTGAGGGCTCGGCGGCTCGCCTCGAGCGCGGCGTAGGCATCGGTCTTGGCATAGGGCATCTCGAGCGCGCCACAATCGACATGGAACGACTTGCACACCTTGCTGACCAGGTTCATGATGCGGCGATCGCCCTTGAGCAGCTGCTGTTCGCCCTCAACCGTCACCACCGAAAGCCTACCGGCGCCGACGGATTCAAGATTGATAAAGAATACGCCGCGGAGCTTATCGCGATGCGAAGCCAAGAAGGCCTTCATGCCGGCGCCATCACAATCCGAGGCGCCCGTTGCCACAAACCAGATATCGTGACCGAGCAGCTCATCGTCGCCCATAGAAGCGACAGCCGAGAGCATATCTTCGGAAGAAGCGCCGTCGGAAGACGCAGCGCCGCCCTTCCAGCCATCGTTATCGTCCTCGAAATTATCCCACGAACCGATGCCGCGACCGGACTTCTTGGCATCGTAATCGTCTTCGACGCCCAGCCAATCACTCATGCTGTCCTGTTCGTTTTTCTTTTTACGACCGAACAGGCCGCCCAGGCCGCGCTTGCGAGACTTGGGCGCCGCCGGGGCGGGAGCCGAAATGGTCTCGATCGGCTGCGCGCCCGACGCAACGGGCATAGGAGGCGCAACGGGTGCCGATGTGGGTTCGGGACCCTGGGCAGTAGCAAAGGGGTCGTTGACCTGGGCAGAGGGATCGGGAAGGTCGAACAGCGACGTGCGAGACGCAACGTTTGCCTGCTTCATCGACGGCAGCGACGGATCGGGGACCGAAGCCAGCGGAGACGAGGAAGGTGCAGGCGACGGTGCCGACGCCGGATCGGGAACATTCATCTGCGGACGCGGCGATGCCTGGGAGGAAATCTGGGCCATAAGGGAATCGACCGTTTCGTCCTGAGTGGGAGCAACATCGGCAACCGTGGCACCGGAACCACTCGGGGCCGGCATGGTGAAAATCTGCGTGGAGTAAGGCCTCGACTCATCTGTCTCGGGAGCCTCGGAAACCGCAGGCACTTCCTCCTGCTCGACCTCGGTCGAATCACCTTGATCGGCTGCCGCGTATTGCTCTTCGTCACAGTTGGCCTCGACGGGCTCGTCCTCGGCGACATCTTGGATTTCGGCAGCATCAATAGGCTCGTCATCGTCTGCCGCGTCGCCCTGCTCATCGGAAACAGGAAGGGGCTCGGCAATCGCGGTGCCTTGCTTTTCAAACGTTATCGTGGAATCGAACTGCGCGGCATCAAACGACATGGTGCTATCGACGTGCTGCTGAGCCTCAAAGGACGTCGTAGCTTCGGCAGCGTCGACGGGCACGGACTGCACAGCCTCGTTCTGCTCGAACTCTTGCGCCGCGCGCTCACGTGCCGCCTCGGCTGCCTGCTGCTGAGCGATAGCCTCCTGCTCGGCAGCCTCGCGTGCGGCAGCGCGCTTCTCCTCGAAATCGTCGACAAATTTCCTGCCCTTTGCAAGCGCACCCTTAAAGAAGCTGGAAGCGCTGGCGCCAATCGAAGAGAACGCGGATGCAATATCGGCATGGGGCGTTGCCGCGGGAATCTCGGCCGAGAAATCAGTATCGCTCTCGTAAGACACGCGCCTCGGCTGTTCAACGTAATCGTCGTCAGACTCGTCCGCAACGTCTTGCGCCGGCGCGGCGGGGGCCAAAATGTCCAGTCCTGCCGCGGGATCGATCGCGGACACCGCCTCGGGCTCGGCAACGGCAGCGGTAACCGCGGCAGACTCATCATCCGCAGTGACAACGGGCGCAGGCTCGGGCTCAAACGTCGGCTCCTCGCCCTCCTCGTAATCGAGCGTGCAGGACTCGGGAAGCATTCCGAGTGCACGGATGGCATCCGAACCAAAGCGAATGTTGCCGGCGGCGTTGCGATAGAGCTTGGGCTCGGGCTCGGCCGCGGCAGGCTCCTCCGCCGGCTCAGCAGCGGGAACCTCGTCATTGAACTCTTCGGCCTGGACAGCCTGATTCTGATCCTCGGGCACGATGGCGCCAATCAGCGTCTCGTCGGCAGACGCACCCTCAAAGCCCTCAATCTGCTCGTCAAAAGCCTCGCCCTGTTCGGGCTCGGTTTGAGCGTCGGGAGCAATCGGCTGACCGAACTCGTCCTCGGCGTAGGTAGGCTCTTCGTACTCGATGGTGTTGCCGTAGTCGTTTTGCTGCTGGGCCGCGGCATACTCCGCCGCCGCGCGCGCCATTTCCTCGGCACGACGTTTCTGCTCCCCAAAATAGGTATCGAACGGAACATCGTCGGGAAACTCGTTCTCGCCCTGGAAGGGAGCAACGTTGTCCATAACGCCGAGCATAGCGGCGACAGAAGACTTGTTGCACACCGCGCCGGACGTATAGGGAAGAACGTGGCGGTTAGAGATGATGTTTGCCGCGTTGGCAAGTGCAACGAGGGAAGCGAGGATCGCGACAATCCACAGCAGAACCTTGAGCGCGCCGGGGAGCGGCAGGATACGCAAGATGGCAACGGCAGCAGGGGCAACCGTGGCAACGGGCAACAGCTTGGCGATGAGCGCACGATACGAAGCATAGGGCTCGCGGGCGAGCAGCTCAGCACGGGGAGAGTCGTAGTGTGCGACAACGACCACCGGGCGGTTGCGCGGAGACGCGAGCGGGCCCGAGGCCTTGTGGTAGGCGATGACATTTTGGCTCACGCCCGTCTTGCCCAGGCGCGAAACCACGGGGTGGCCCGTGCGCTCGAGCACGTAAAGAACGGCGCCGACAATGGCCAGCAAGGTGCCGACCAAGCCGATGCCGCCGCCGATGCCCATCAGCAGGGCGCCGGCAAACGCAAGAATACCGGTAACGGCAAATGCCAACCTGCTGGGCGCCGGGGCATTGAACTCCTGAACTTCGGGATCAAAGCCGTGGTTGCGGAAGATCTGAGCGATATCCTCGGCAGCCAAGCGCTCTTCTTCGCTGCATGCCGGCGTAATGCCGGTGTTCTGCAGCAGGTGGTTAATATAGTTCTGGGTGTTCGCCATGTGCGCTCCACATCCATAATCCGACAAATAGGCCCAATGCATGCACATTAGAACCGTATATAGTCGAAAGTATACCCCGAGCGAGCGCAAACGACCGAATTCGGGCCATCTTAACGCCCCGAGCGGACAAGGATATAGCCTAATCTCCATATCGGACTAAAATCATGGCAGCAAACCACCTTCTCATGCGAGGACTCTATGACGGCAAGCGACGCGACCGCGACAATTAAAAAGGGGAATTCGGAGCCCGGTTTCGATAAAACGGCTCAGCGCATCCTCAATCTTTTCTTTGTGCTCAACAGCTCCCCCGAACCGCTGACGACCGAGCAGATCGTCTTGGATTCTGACCTGGGATATGGCTCGGGCAACATCGACTCGGATAAGCGCAAGTTTCGGCGCGATCGTGACAAACTGCTCGAGCGTGGCATCTTAATCAAGGAGGTTCGCCCCGCCGGTGCGCAGGAGACCGAGGAAAGCTCGTGGACAATCGACCGCGAGCACACGTTTGCGGCAGGCGGCCTCATCACCGCAGACGACGCCGATATCCTGCTCAACGCTATCGACCAGACAATAGCGGCCGGCTCATCCACTTTTGCCGCGCCGCTTGCCGATATTCGTTCCAAGATTGCCTACCTCACCGGCAGGACGACGGCGGACGAAGCACCGATCCGCCGCTCTCCCACCGTCGATGCGGTATGGAGCGCCTTTGCCGAGCGATGCGCGCTGCGATTTTTATATCAGAACGGACGCGGTGAGCAGAAAGAGCGTACCGTCTGCGTCTACGGCATGTTCGAGCGCGAGGGCGTTGCGTACTTCTGCGGCCTCGACAATGCCACCGACGACATCAGGACATTCCGCTGCGACCGTATCGTTCGCGCTTGGCGCCCCTCAAAGGCCTACGCTATCCCTGCGGACTTCAACCTCAGCGACTACCTGTTCTTTGAATTCGATTTTGCCGACCGCCCGCCCGTTGCGGCTACGTTCTCGTTCGCCCCGCAGACGCAGATCGATATGATCAACGGCCTCACGCGCGGGCGAGGTGAGCTCACACACACCGATGCGGGATGGATCTGGACCGTTGACGTGCGCGACCTTGAAGCCGCCGCCTCATTTTGCATGGCCCACGCCATGGACGGCATGAGGCCCATGGCCCCCAAATCGCTCAAGCAGGCGTGGAACCACCTCATTGAAAGGACGGTGCACGAGCATGCCCGTGCGTAAACTCACCAGCGAGCAGAGGCTCTCGCGCGCCATCGACATCATGGAGGCCCTCTACGCCGCCGGCGAGAGCGGCATGACACGAACCGAGATTTGCAGTCGCTTTGACATCACGGGGGCGTCGCTCGACGAGATTCTCGAGATCGTCTCGACGCTCGCGGACCGAGAATCGGGTGCGCGTATCATCTGCGAATGCCACGGCGAGCGCGTGGTCCTCACCGGTGACGCCGGGCGTGTACTACCGCTGCGCCTGAGTGACGCCGAGGGCGCTGTGCTCAACCACGAACTTGAATCGTTGGGGATCGAGCCCCAGGCGGCGGCTCGAATTCGACATGCTCTTCTACCCGAAGAGCTCGGCTATAACCAGCACGTCTTTGACACCGTCAACCACGGGTCGCACTGGCAGCAGCTGAGCTGCGCCATTCAGGACGGCGTTCGCTGTCGTATCTCGTATCGCTCGATGGACGATGCGCGGCCACGCGAGCGTCTGGTCGACCCCTTGCGCATTACAGCAAACGGCGACCAAACATATCTGATTGCCTGGGACATCGCGGTCGATGAGCAGCGCACCTATCGCATGGATAAAATCGAGGGACTCGCCTTGACGGAAGACTCCGTCGTGCCTCACGTACCGGACGTTGTATCCCTCCACGATTCCCTTGCCCGGACGCAGCGTAGCGCAAAGCTCTTGATACCATTCGATATGGCGGAGCATCTGGACTGGGCCGGCATCACCCTCATCGAGCGCAGCGGGACAGACATGGCAACGGTAACCGTACATTACGGCTCCGAGCGTTGGCTGCTGAGCCAGATAATCGCAGCGGGCGGAGCCATCCGCATCTTGGATGACCCCGCCCTGTCAAAGCGTCTGTGCGATATGGCAAAAACCCTCGTCTGTCCGCTTTAGCGCCGCCGCTCGTGGCGTGCACGCCACAGCTGTAGATAGTGCCCGATCTGCGCCGATTCGATGCGCTGGTAGGAGCTCGTGGGCAGCGACGTTAAGAACTTCTTGCCATAGCCCTTCGTCACCAGGCGAGGATCCGCCAAGATCAGCACGCCGCTATCGGTCGACGAGCGAATCAAACGCCCCGCGGCCTGCTTAACCTCGAGCACCGCCTCGGGCAGCGAATAGCGCGCCCATGCGCGGTCTTCGCGCAGGTTGCGCTCGCACGAGAGCGGGTCCGTGGGGCTTGAGAACGGCAACTTGGGAATGATGACGCAGCGCAGCGTCTCGCCGCTGGCATCAAACCCCTCCCAGAAGGCCTTGAGCGCAAAAAGCGACGAGGTCGGTTCGTTGATAAACCGGTCGCGCAGGCGACGAGGAGATGAGTTGCGCTGCTGGCAGTTGAGCTCCAGACCCGCACGGGCCATCTTGGGCTCAACGCGGGCGTATAGGTCCTCCATGTCGCGCCGATTGGTGAACAACGTGAGCACCGATCCGCCCATGGCAAGATGGGCGTCGACCAGCACGCGCTCGAGCACCGTAAGATAGCTCTCACGATCGCGCGGATCGGGGATATCGCCCGCAACGACTACAGCCATGTTCGAATCGAAGTCGTAGCTCGAGTCCAAGTGCAGCGATGAGGATGTTGAAGCACCGATGCGATCGAGGCCGACCGCATGGTTAAAGTGTTCAAAGCTTTTGGACACCGTCATGGTCGCCGAGGCAAAGATAGCCGTGTGAACCTCGGGCAGCCACTCGGTTGCCAAGGCCTCGCCAATGTCGATGCGCTCTGCGGTCATTGACTCTCCGCCGGCACGCAGCCTGCGATTGACCTGCAGCGAATACACGTAGTGTTCATCGGTACCATCAATGATGAGTTTTAGGTTCTCGGCCAGCTCGTGCAGGCGGCGCGAGATATCACCCAGGTCGACAACAACCTCTGGCTTGTCGGCGGCGACGGCTTGCACCAGCGCGTCGACGCTCTTGTCAGCTTGTTCCAATGCGTCGATGCCAGTGTAGGCCGACTGTAAGAAATCATGCCAGTCGTCAGATTCGCGCAGCTCGGGGCCAATCCATAGATTGGCATTGTCATAACCCCCACGGGCACGGCGGTCGAGCTCGCGAACGCCATCGAACACGTCGGCGATTGCCATGCTCGCGCGCGCAACCGTCGACGTCGCCTTGGCAGTAAGGCCCAGATAGAGCGTAGAGCCCTCGGAGGTTGCCAAATCACGGGAAACCTGGCTTAGCGCGCCGGTGCTCGAGCCACCCAGACGCTCGAACAGGACGCGTGATTCGTCCGCCGACACCACACGCGCCCACTGACGGCGCGCCTCGCGCTCGATGGAATGGGCCTCGTCGATTACCCAATGACGAATCGGAGGTAAAATCCTGCCCTCGGCCGCGACGTTGCGGAACAGCAGGGAATGGTTGGTGACCACCACATCGGCATGCGCCGCACGACGGCGAGCGCCGTGGACCAAACATTTATCAGGGAAAAACGGGCAGAGGCGACGAGCACACTCGCGCGAGGCCGTCGTAAAGTCGGGGCGGTTGACGCTGCGCCACCGAATGCCGAGCGAGTCGAGGTCGCCATCGGCTGATTGGCAGACGTACGCCATAATGACCGCGACCGCCGTGAGCGTGTCCGCCGGATCGCGCTTGGTGGTAATCTCGACCTGGCCGCGGCTCATGCGCTCAAGCTTGCGCAGGCATGGATAGTGGTCATACCCCTTGAGAGCGCAAAATGACAGACCACCGTCCAGTTGCTCGGCAAGTTTTGGCAGCTCATGGTACATGAGCTGGTCGGCAAGATTGTTCGATTTGGTCGCAATACCAACCGTGATGTTGTTACGGCGTGCTGCCTCGGCAAAAGGCACCAGATAGGCCATCGATTTGCCGACGCCTGTGCCTGCCTCAATTACTCGATGAGTGCCCGTGACCAGCGCATCGCGGACCTCGAGCGCCATCGCGATCTGCTCATCACGCGGCTCGTAGGTGGGATACATGCGATTGACCAGGCCACCTGGCGCATAGTCTGCCTCGATCTCCTCACGACTCGGCATCTTGAGAACCGGCAGCTCATCGGCGTCCACCCGATCGTCGGCGCGATCGGCCTTGAGAACGTCAGCACGAGCGGCGCTGAGAGAGAAGATAGAACCAGGGTTCTGCCCTGCCAAGAATGAGAAGATAGGACGATAGGACCAAGGCACGTCCGGATGCATGTCGGCTAGGCGCGCCATGAGGCCCTGGGGCAAGTCGGTGAGCGCCACGAGCAACACGCGCCATACGCCACACAGGGCGTCGACGTCGGCATTGGCACGGTGTGATACCGAGTCGCAGCCAAACAGATCGGCCATAAAAGACAGCTTGTGCGAGGCCAGGCGCGGAAGCGCGATGCGCGACAGCGCCAGCGAATCGATCCAAATATCGCTCACGTTGACGCCGCCTTTGACCGACTCGATAAACGAGCGGTCGAACGTGGCGTTGTGTGCGATCACCGGGCAGCCACCGACAAAATCGGCGAGAGCGGCGACGGCCTCAACCGCCGACGGGGCATCTGCCACATCGGCATTTGTAATGCTCGTGAGCTCGGTAATCTCGGCGGGAATCAGCTGTTTGGGATGCACGAAGGTATCGAAGCGGTCGATGACCTCGCGGCCCGAAAGACGGGCCGCCGAGATCTCGATCAGCTCGTTGTCCTGCACCGAAAGACCCGTGGTCTCGGTATCGAGGACAATCACATCTTCCTCGATAAGGCCGAAGGACTGCGTTTTGGCGCGGTCGGCAAGCGTGGCATAGGAGTCGATGACAAACTGCGGCGTTCCTGACGAAACCGCGTCCTCGATTAGCATGCAATGCCCGCTCGACGAAGGCCCATACGGATCAGGCTGTCACAGACCTGCGGGAACGTCATGTCGTCGGTGTGGCGGATCTCATCCGGATACAGCGACGTATCGGTCATGCCGGGAATGGTATTGGTCTCGAGGATAACGGGGCCGTCCTCGCTCACAATAAAGTCGCTGCGCGAGATACCCAGGCAACCGAGGGCCTTGTGAGCGGCACAGGCAAGTTCCTGAGCGCGAGCGTAATTCTCGGGTGAAATCTGCGCCGGAATGCGATGGATATCCGTAGGGTCGACATACTTCACGTCCAGATCGTAGAACTCGCAGTCCTCGGGCTTACGAATCTCGACAATCGGCAGGGCGCGCACGTCATCTTCGCCGTATACGCCGACGGTGATCTCGGTACCCTCGATGCACTTCTCGACCAGCACTTTGTCGCCGTACTCAAACGCCTTGGCGATTGCCGCGGGCAGCTCGGAGGGCTCATGGACCAGGGAAATGCCATAGCTGGAACCGTTGACGGCCGGCTTCACAAAGCAGCGCTCGCCACAAACCTCGACGATATGATCGATATCGACTTCATCGCCCACCTCGAGCGCGAGGCCGGGGGCAATGGGAATGCCCGCCTTGGCGTACAGGAGCTTAGAGACCTCCTTGTCGGCACCGCAGGCGCTGGCAAGCACGCCCGAGGCCGTGTAGGGGATACCCAGGGTCTCCATGGCACCCTGCATGGCGCCATCCTCGCCGCCGGCGCCGTGCATGGCGATAAATGCCACATCGAATCCGCCGGTCGCCATGGTTACCATAAAGTCATCAGCGGCCGTGTCAAGCAGCTCCACCGAGGTGTAGCCGGCTTCCTTCAGCGCCACCACAACGTTCTTTCCCGAATCGAGCGAGATCTCGCGCTCGGCGGAATGACCGCCCGCCAAGACCGCTACGTGCATGTTCTCTAGGCTTTTACCCGGCATGGGCAGACTCCTCCTCTATAATTTCTGCAGCTGATACCATATTGTAGCGATACCCTCTACGTTTCCCCAAAATCGAAAGGCTTCCATGAATCCCAGGACTAAATCTCAGGACATTCGCGACTTGAGCCAAAACGATATTCGCGAGCTCGTGGCCGAGCTTGGCCAGCCCGCCTTCCGCGCGAAGCAGCTCATCGAATGGGTCTTTGAGAAGAACGTTTGTTCGTTTGACGATATGACCAACCTTCCCAAGGCTTTCCGCGAGCAGCTTAAAGAGGCTTTTGCCTTTGACACGCCGACTGAACTCACCAAGCAGGTTTCCAAAGATGGCTCTCGCAAGTATCTGCTCGAGTACCACGACGGCGTTTCCGTCGAGACCGTCGGCATGCCCCGTCGTAACAAGCTTTCCGTCTGCGTTTCCACCCAGGCAGGCTGTGGCATGGGCTGTGCCTTTTGCGCTACCGGTCTCAACGGCCTCAAGCGCTCTCTGACCGCTCAAGAGATCGTCGACCAGGTACTTCATGTATCCAACGACTTTGGCGAGCGCGCCACGAGCGTTGTCTTCATGGGCCAGGGCGAGCCGTTTGCCAACTACGACGAGGTTCTCAAGGCGCTGCGAATCCTCAACGACCCCGATGGCATCGGTATCGGCGCTCGTCACCTCACCGTCTCTACCAGCGGCGTTATTCCCGGTATTCGCAAATTTGCCGACATCCCCGAGCAGTTCACGCTTGCCGTTTCCCTGCATTCCGCCATCCAGTCGACGCGCAATAAGCTCATGCCCGGTGTTAAGAAGTACACGCTGCTTCGCCTTCACGAAGCGCTTCAGCTCTACACCGAGAAGACCGGCCGCCGCCCGACCTATGAGTATGCCATGATCGAAGGCGTCAACGATACGAATCCCGAGATGCAGGCGCTCTGCGACTTCTGCGAGGGAACGTTGTGCCACGTTAACCTGATTCAGCTTAACGACATCGAGGGCAGCCCGCTCAAGCCGTCGCCGATTCATAAGGTTGAGGATCTTCAGCGTCGTCTTGAGTCCCGTGGCATCGAGACCACGATTCGTAACTCCCGTGGTAACGATATTGACGCCGCTTGCGGACAGCTGAAGCAGCGCTTCAAAGTTCAGAAGAACGCATAGGGGAGTCGCACCCCAAAACGTTTCATGTGAAACATCGAACGGCCCGGTTACAGGAGATGCAACCGGGGCCGTTTTATTTATTGACCTTAATTTTGAATCAGCTGCTACCTGTCCCATTTTTTACGGCCAAAATAAGGGGTCCTTGCCTCGTGAATCAGACAAGGACTCCTCAAAATATGCTAAGTAATTGTTAGGTACCTAATAGCCTACATTTTCCCATTGGTTACTAACCCAACCTTGATTAATCTTGGGATTCTTCGTTACCTGAGCAGTACGCATGGCAACATCTTCTGTCATAACATCCATTTTCTTCTTGGATGTATCGACAATATCTTGCGCACTACGAAGCAAACGACCTCGAAGTTCATCGTCTGTCGCGATCTTATAGCCAGCAAAGGCACCAGCCGCGACAGTCGTCGCCAATGCAATCGCAGTTAAAATCCTATTCCTCATCTTGGCCTCCTTGATCAAACTGAATCATTTCGCCAAGAATACGAGAGAGCTCTTCCTCGTCTTTAAACTCAATCTCAATCTTATTCTTTCCACGCGAGCTCTTAACACGCACGTTGGTATTAAAAACCTGACGAAGCACGCGGGCAGCCTTTTTAAAAGACTGAGGCGTTGCAGGCCTCGGCGTCTTAGGTGTCTCTCCGGCAGAAAACAACGGAGCAAGATTTTCTGTCGCTCTTACGGAAAGGCCCTCTGCAACAACCTTCTCTGCAAGTCGAATTCGAGCGTCCTCATAGGGAACTGCAAGAATCGCACGTGCATGACCAGCAGTAAGTTTGCCCACAAAAATCATCTGCTGAACAACTTCAGGGAGATCGAGAAGGCGCAGCGAGTTTGTAATTGCAGAGCGTGACTTGCTGACTGCCTTCGACAATGCCTCCTGGGTCATACCGCTGGCATCGATAAGCTGGCGATAGCCCTTAGCCTCTTCGACGGGATTCAGATCAGAACGCTGAAGGTTTTCGATCAGAGCAAGAGCCAGCATCTCTTCATCATTAACATCTTTAATGATGACAGGCAGCTCCTCAAGACCAGCAAGCTTTGACGCCTGGTAACGACGCTCACCAGCGATGATCTCATAGCCGTTTCCATGCTTGCGAACCAAAAGCGGCTGCAAAACGCCATGTTCTTGGATTGACTCGCTCAACTCGCGAAGTTCAGTTTCGTTAAAGTGAATTCGCGGCTGATTAGGGTTGGGAACGATATCCTCAATAGGTAGTTTTGTTTCAGATGCGGCATTTGAAGCCGATGCAGCCGAACCGCCGGTCTCATACTCGGCCTCTGAGACCAAAGCATTGAGTCCACGTCCCAATCCGCCACGTTTCTTTACACTAGGCACGCTTGATCACCTCTTTTGCAAGGTTCATATATGCTTTTGCACCCTTATTTTGAGGTGCATAGGTAATTACCGGTTCTCCAAAAGACGGAGCTTCGGAGATTTTAACCGTACGGGGGATTAGCGTCTTAAACGCCTTATCACCAAAGTACGATTGAACCTCCTCAACAACCTGATTCGATAGTGAAGTACGCGAGTCATACATGGTCATAAGCACGCCATAGGTGTCTAAGCCCTTGTTCAGACGTGATTTGACCATCTTCATTGACTCAAGCAGCTTCGTAACGCCCTCGAGTGCGTAATACTCACACTGGATTGGAATCAAAACGCTATCTGCTGCGGTCAAGGCATTGATAGTAAGCAGGCCGAGCGAAGGAGGACAGTCAATGAAAATAAAATCGAACTCGTCCTGAATCGGCTCAAGCAAATCTTTGAGGCGGGTTTCACGAGCAATTGCGCTTACGAGCTCAATTTCGGCACCTGCAAGCTGAATCGTAGCTGGAATTACGAATACCTTTTTGCAATTTGTATCAAGAACAAGCGATTCTGCCGGCACATCATTCAACAATGCATCATAGATGCAGTGATCAAGGTCTTCTTTTTCAATTCCAAATCCACTGGT